>JBCCDL010000086.1:0-12607 GCA_039030815.1 Cyanobacteria bacterium P01_A01_bin.83
AGTCTTCCTGGTGCTATTAGCGCAGTAGACCCACTTCGACTCCATCCCGAACTCGATTGTGAAATGCTGTTGCGGCGAAGATACTTGGGGGGTTGCCCCCTGGGAAAATAGCTCAGTGCCAGGTTCTTTTTTCTTCTCTTCCAGTATTGTAGTTTTTTTTCCTCTACTTTGTGTGGTCTTTAGACTCATCTTTTTCCTTCAATAAAGATGAGTCTTTTTTTTGCTTTTTCGCCTCAAATCATAAAAAAGCAAAAGGCAATTTGATATTTGTTCTTGGCATTATTCAGTTATGCATCGATAATTATCTAAAAGGCTAAATAGTAAGAATCTGAACTTTGAACTTTAAGTGTTTTTCTAAACTATGTCTTGTCCTAATGTTTTGAGTTGACAAATTAAAATTATGCATACAGCTTTGGCAAAAATTCTAGTGGTAGATGATGATCCAGCTATTAGGAATCTGATATTTCGTTTTCTTAGCCAAAAGAACTATTTACTTGAATCTGCTGTTGATGGACAAAGTGCATTAACTGTTTTTGAACAATTCAATCCTGATTTAGTAATCTTAGATGTTAACCTACCAGATGCGTTAGGTTACAATCTTTGCGAGGAGATGCAACGGCATACAGATGTATTTATCCTTATGTTGACAAGTAGAGCTGATGCTGCAGATAAGAAAGAAGGATTTATGAAGGGAGCAGATGATTATTTAACGAAGCCTTTCGATCTTCAAGAACTAGAGTACCGAGTTAAGGCAATTTTGAAACGGCAGAGAAGTGTGACGACATCAGAAAAACAACCTTTGGTGTTTAGCAATATGATCATAGATCCAGTTCGTCGGGAAGTGAAAATCAATGAAAAGCTGATTTCATTGACAGCTCTGGAGTTTGATCTCTTACATTTTTTGGCTACTCGCCCAGGAAGGGTATGGAAGAGAGATGAGTTGATTCAGAATGTTTGGGACTATGATTATGTGGGGGATCAAAGAGTTGTAGATGTCCATATTGGACAAATTCGCAAAAAGATTGAGATCGATTCTACAGAACCGTGTTTTATTCAAACAGTAAGAGGTGTAGGGTATAAATTTGAAGTCGATACTGTTGTTGAGTAAAATTAACTCATATTAATATTAATTTATTAATTTACAATTAAAAATTATCGTTGGTAGAGATAGTGCTGTTTTACTTAAATTCTACTATTAATCATAGTGCAAACTGCTTTCTCGATTGCTCGTTTTTGTTCAGCATCATAATTCCAGCGCTCTAAAAATGATTGATATTTTTTGCTTTCTCCCATCAGGGTGCTTTGTAGTTTTTGCAGCTCTTGCCAGATTAGGTCAGAATTAATTTTGTGAATTAAATTACTAGTGCGATGATAAACTTTGAGAGAATCTTTCTCACTTTCATGATCATTATGTCGATTGTGGCTAATGCTCATTGCATATGACATTGCTAAATTTTTGACCAAAAGTTCACTCGATAATTCAATAGCACTGCTTAATCCTTTAATTATTCCAAGAGAAGGATTATCTGCTAGAGACAAATTGCTGGTGAGGTAAGAGACAAAAAATCCCCTTCCTCCATTTTTAGTGCTTAATATCGATGAAACAGCTTGCTGAACTTCAGCTTCGCTTAATTCATTAGCATCTATCTGATCCATTAGGGATTGTGTGGCTGCGATCGCTTGAGGAAAAGACAATGATTCTAGTTTAGATTGATTAGTCATTATATTTTTAAGACAAATTATTGGTGAGTAAAAATTTTGTTAAATAATGTACTGTTTGATCTAGCTAACTAATTAAGATTTAGAAATCTCTCCAAAGCTTGGGTTATGGATGGAGGCCAACGGCGAATATTTTTGATCCAATCAAGATCTTGATAGCGATTGTCTAGACCAATCGCTGCCACCCAGTTACTCTCAGCTTCACCTTGCTTGCCCTCAACCCATAAAGCAGCGGCTAGTGCTGCACGCATGTCAGAATACATTGGATATTTACGTACTAGATTACGCATGTTGCGGACTGCTTGTGAGCGATTACCAATTTGATATTGAATTAAAGAAGCATTTCCCCTTGCCATGGGGAAAGTAGGAGCAAGATCGGCAGCTAATTGATAATCTTCTAGAGACTCTTGCCATTTTTGCTGTCCTGCCTTGGCATTTCCTCTATTATTTAATGCTATGGGGTCTTGAGGATTAATTTGTAAAACATGATTATAATCAGCGATCGCCTTCTCCCACTGCTGTTTCCCTTCATAGGCGATCCCACGATTTAGATACGCATCGGGATATTCTGGTGCAATTTCAATTGAACGATTAAAGTCAGCAATTGCCTCGACTAACTTATATTGACCAATACGGACATTTCCACGATTACTCCAGACGGCTGGATTATTGGGAAAGTTTTCTACCAAAGTTGTCCAATAATTTTCGGCTTTGGCAAAATCTCCTCTTTCTGAAGCACGAAATGCCATTTTGGCAATTTTTTTTCCCTGTGTAATCTCTAGTTGAGAGGATTTAGGCAATTGTTCTGCGAATGCAACATCCGCTGTGCTTACTAACCCCCAGATTGGGATTAAGAAGAGTAAAATCAGACTAATTAACCAACGATTCATGATTATTCTAATTATTTTAGACCTTTATAATTAAGATATATTAAAGCTTTTACAATACATAATGTACTGCAAATAATTCGTATGCAGCTATAAAATCACAAAGACAGTCACCAAAGTCTAAATTTTTCTTAACATTTGCCGATCATAAGCTGACATGATATTTAAGTTTTGTTCAAATATAGTTCTTTTATAGTGACAAGTCGTTAAAAGTATGCGATACACGGAAAACAGAAATATGGAAATGAGAGCGAAATGGTTATCTAAACTATGGGAGTACGATATTTAAGTAGGATTTCACTATTTATCATCATGTTAGTGTTGCCACAGTTTGTCACCTCAACTTCAATCTCTCAATCATTACTTTGTTCTTCTGTACTAGCAGACGATATCAAATCTTTTGGTGATAGTGGAGACGATGGTGATGCTGGAAAAAAAGGCAATAATGGACGTGATAGTGACAATTTGACAGTATTTGCTGATGGTTCGCCCATGACTCTAGATTTGACGGGAGGTAATGGTGTTGCGGGAGAGCAGGGACAACAAGGTAATGAAGCTAATTGCGAACAACCGACAGAATCTGTAAGCAAGAATTTACGAGGTGCTGATGGTGGCAATGGTGGAGATGGCGGAGATGGCGGGGTAGGAGGCAATGGAGGATCTTTAACGGTTTATACCACTAACAAAGAGGATTTAAAGCAGATTTATGTAATCGCCGCTGGCGGGGAAGGTGGTGCGCCAGGTTTGGCAGGAGAGGGAGGGGTAGGTTGTGAATGCGATCGCCCTTACTGGAATGAAGAAACCTGTTTTGGGGAACCTGGAAATTCCAACTATAGCTGTACAACTGAAGAGTTTCAGTGTCTTGATGGTTATGCTGGAAGGAAAGGTAGATCAGGAAGAAAAGGGAGAGATGGCAAGATGGGAACTTTGACCTTGCTTAATTTAGACAAATCTCTATCTCCAGATTTTCCCGAAGTTACCGCTCCCATCAGCGAATTAAAAGGTCGAGGATTTACTCTTTCTCGAAATATCTGGCGTAATCAGAATAATGCCTCTGCTTTATTTGCCCCTGGCTCAGTTATTGCTGATAAATATAAAGAGCTTGTTGCTCGACATGAACATTCAGTGCTACTAGTTTGGGATGCTCCCCAGCCATTAGAAAACTTTGATGACCAAAAAATTACTTTGAGTCTTAAAGGGTCAAATGATGCCAACATTTTCTTGCCTGAAGATTTGTGGTTAGAAACTAAGAAGGTTAAACGGGATAAGCTTACCGAATTGTTTGTCTTTAATGCTGTACGCGCTAAAGATGTGGATGATTTAGAAATTGAGGGTTTATTTGGTCAAGGTTCAGGCTTAGAGTTAGAAGTAGTTGATGAGGCGGAAAAATCCAACTTAATTGCTACTGATTTTTCGATTAAGTATCTTGTTGGAGAACCATCAGAAAACAAGGGATTTTTGGGTCTGGGTAGTGATACTGATTATAAAACTAAGTATGAAGGGTCAATTCCTCCAGAAGCGATCGCTCAAGAGGGAAATTTATTTACTTTAAAATTAGGGCAACTTCCCATTCCCCAACAATATCTGCAACCAGGATTAAAAGTTGAGGTGGAGGTGGTCGCAAAACGTTCCTTGGGAGAAAACTCTCAGGTCAAAAAACTGTCTACTCGTACTAAAATTGACCAACCTGATACTTAGTATTACTTAGTATTGGGGTTGCAGCTATTGGAGTAGAAATTTTATAAGTTAGAAACGGTTTGAATCACAACTTCAATTGCCCGTCTAACAGTAGCATCCTTATCATTAATAACTATTGTTTCAGAAGTGGTGCGTTGAGCTACTACAGCACAGACGCAGGCAGCAGTAAAACCATATACTCCAGCCATTTTAAACAAAGTACCGACTTCCATTTCATAGTTGAGGATGTTTAGCTGACGATAAGTATTTGTGATTCCTGTTAACCAAGATTGAAGATGGAGATTGGCTGACGATTCAATTCTTTCTTGTCCTTCATAAAAAGTATCTACTGAAGCTGTAATGCCTAAATGATAGGGTATTTCCAATGCGCGAGCCGCTTTAACCAAAGCTACTGTTAAAAACGGATCAGCGATCGCGGGATATTCCACAGGAGCGATGTCTAATGCTGCTCCTTGGCGACATAAGCTTCCTTGAGATATAACAAGATCACCCACTGGGATATAAGGCTGAATTGAACCACAAGTACCAATGCGAATAAATTGCTTGATTCCCACCTGTACTAGTTCATTAACCACAATACTCATTGAAGATGCCCCCATACCACTAGTAGCAACTAGTATTGGTTTCCCGTTTGCTAAATTGCCTAGATAACTATTAAGTCCTCGGTATTCTGATAAATTTATTACATTTTGTAAATAGGTGTGAGCGATATATTGCGATCGCTCTGGCTCTCCAGATAATAAAACTGTTTCAGGTATATTTGAACCAAAATCTGACTGGCTAAAGCCAATATGATAAAGTTTCATTTTTGAAATATTAAGAATATTAAGGTTATAAATTATGTGTCTGGTTAGCAGCAATTCACTGATCGCCAATTATTATTGACTGATACTGTACGATGGTAACTCTTGAAAAATTTTCCGAAATTGTCACCAACTGTAAAAAAAGCATTGTGGGGAAACATTTACCCAATGCTTTATATGTTCATAGCGAAGCTTTAGCCCATCTCGATCCTGTTCTTCAAGACTATGAATATCAGGCAAGAAAATTAGTAGATAATCTTGATCATGCCACTATCATCAAGTTTGGTACGGATCAACCCAAAATTTCCTATTTGTATTATCCTGATTTTGACCAAGATCCTCACCCGCAACTACATCAGAGCATAGTGGTGGATTTGACGAAAGCACAAGTTACCCTCAGACAATACCATAATTCTCATAACCCACCGATTTTACATCGCAAAGAAACTTTTGTTAGTCCAGATTATCCTCTATATAATGTTTTTGCTGAACTAACTAAGGAAGAAGTTGCTTTAGGTTTATTGGATAACTCTCGCCATATTGGTACCCTGCAAGAGTGGACTCGGTTGCTTTTGCAGCAGGGAATATCAATAATAGGTCACCACGTCGCTTGCCCTGTAGATTCTCCTATCGCAGGTAAAAAAACTATCTTAATTGAAAGACACAAGGCAGCCTTAAAGCGTACTGAGTTATCTCGCCCTGTCAAAATTGCCTTGGAAGCTGGCTTGTTTAAGCCAGGAACCACTTTTTTTGACTATGGTAGTGGTTATGGAGAAGATGTCAGACAGATTGACAATCTCGGTTATGAAAGCTCTGGTTGGGACCCTTATTATAATACCCATGGCAAGATCAAAGCGGCGGATATTGTCAATCTAGGCTACATAATTAACGTCATTGAGGACATAGCAGAGCGCAGGCAAACTTTAATTAAGGCATGGGAATTAGCAGGTAGAGTTCTAATTGTGTCAGCGCAAGTTTTAGTCGATGATCGTCGTCGTGGTCTGGTGGCTTATGGTGATGGGATAATAACTAACCGCAACACATTCCAAAAGTACTATGAACAGGAAGAGTTAAAGCTATATATTGATCAGGTTCTAAATGTCGAGTCTATTCCTGCTGGCTTGGGTATTTATGTTGTTTTTCGTCACGAGGCTGAAGCTGAATTTTTCCGCGCTTCTCGGCTATATTCTCGTCTTAGCACCCCTAAAATCCAGGCTAAGGTTAGGAATTTTGAGGATTATCGAGAATTATTAACTCCTCTAATGGATTTTTATACTCGTAGAGGAAGATTACCTGCTAAAGGAGAGTTGCCCTCTGAATCAGATATTAAAGCCGAATTTAGGAGCTATCATCGCGCTTTTAAGCTAGTACTACAGGCTACAGATCGTCGCGAATGGGATGCCATTGCCGAAAAACGTCGTCAAGATTTATTGGTATATTTAGCTTTAGGCAAATTTAGCGGTCGTCCCACAATTAGAAAGCTAGCTCCTGAAATCAAAGCCGATGTCAAAGACTTGTTTGGCAGTTATAAGCAAGCTTGCACCATTGCCGATTTGTTGCTGATTAATGTGGGAGATATGAGCAAGATCGCCAATCTTTGCCAGAAGAGTAAGATTGGGAAACAACTAAATAATGCGATCGCTGTACATATTAGTGCCTTAGAAAAGTTGCCGCCCCTGTTGCGACTTTACGAAGGTTGCGCCAGCCGCAATTTTTATCGTTTAGAAAACGCTAATATTGTTAAGCTTTACTATAATAAGCCCAAAATAACTTATTTGGTTTATCCAGAGTTTGATACTCAAGCTCATCCTACTTTACAGGCAACTATGGAGGTTGATTTACACAATTTATCTGTCACTTATCACGACATTTCTGACGAGACAAATCCTCTAATTCTACATCAAAAAGATGCTCTAGTTGCTCCTGACTATCCCAGTTATAAAAAGTTTGTCCGTTTGACCAAAAAAGAACAAAAGTCAGGTTTGCTCGAAAACAGAGATGCCATCCGTCGTCTTCACGGTTGGTTACGCTGTTTAAGAGAACATGAAGTAATTATAGAGGGACATAAATTGAGTAATAGTGATTAATGTGAGCGTCCGACAAAGCAAATTTGTAATGTCAGAAAGAAACAACACAGAAAGCTAGCTTCATGCTTGTCTGCATGTACTTGAGAATAATCGCGACTTTATTAGTTGCGAGTTTTTGACTCAATTTTATTTTTGTCATGTTTAAGAATTGTTTTTTTTCAAGCTTAAGCAAGCATCTAGCTGAGTAGCTCAAATACAAATGTCATCTGACAAAAAGTTGTGGATTATCAGCGATCGCTCAAAGTAAATTTTAATAATGAGAAGCCATGGGTTCAATGGTTGATCGCTCAAATAAATCTGTACTGTATTTCTAGAAACCGACTATGCCTTCTATTAACCTTTCAAAGAAGCTAATTCACACGCTTGCGTATAATTGTCTCGATTAATTTTTATTGTGGGGTTGCATTGAAAGTATAGTTACCTTTAGTGAAGTTCATTTTCTCCTCTAATCATTAACTGTTTGGTATCCGTAGACAAATTGCACCTCTTGCACCCATTGCAGACTAACCTCTTTTCTTTAAGTAGTTTAATTGTGATTCATGCCAGAAGTCTAATGATTTAGAGCGTAGAGGCACAGCAGAAAATTGCTACATTTTAACTAAATAGTTATTTTTATCTAAAAATGCCTCAACGTCCGATTTATCTCGATGCTCATGCCACAACTCCCATGGATCAGAGAGTATTAGGTGCTATGCTACCTTACTTTACCGAAAGTTTTGGTAATCCTGCTACCAATAGTCATGTCTATGGCTGGGAAGCTAGTGCAGCAGTTAAGAAGGCAAGAGCCACAATTGCCGAGTCAATTAGTGCCACTCCTGAAGAAATTGTCTTTACTAGTGGTGCCACAGAAGCAAATAACTTGGCAATCAAAGGGGTGGCTGAGGCTTATTTTGACCAGGGTAGGCATATAATAACAGTTGCCACAGAACACCGCGCTGTACTCGACCCCTGTGCTTATTTAGAAACCTTGGGATTTGAAGTTACCTATCTACCTGTACAATCTGATGGAATTCTCGATCTTCAAAAGCTAGATGCCGCTATCAAAGAAGACACAATATTGGTTTCTGTAATGGCTGCCAACAATGAGATTGGCGTATTGCAACCCTTAGCCAAAATTGGCAGCATTTGCCATGCTCATAATGTATTATTTCATACTGATGCAGCTCAGGCGATCGCCAAAATTCCTTTAGATGTAAGTACGATGAATATTGATTTGATGTCTTTGACTGCTCACAAAGTATATGGACCAAAGGGGATTGGTGCTTTGTATGTACGTCGTCGCGCTCCCCGAGTTAAGCTTGCTTCGCAGATCCAAGGAGGGGGACAGGAAAAAGGGAGGCGTTCGGGTACTTTATATACACCGCAAATAGTTGGTTTTGCTAAAGCTGTGTCAATTGGGGTAGATACTATGTCAACTGAATCCGAGGCTTTGACGCAGTTAAAACAGCAGCTATGGTCGATGTTGGAACCACTTCCAGGTATTCATCTAAATGGTAGTGTGACTAATAGACTGCCAGGAAATCTCAATATCAGTATTGAAGGAGTTAATGGTTCTGCTCTACTGCTAGGATTACAATCAACCGTAGCGGTGTCCTCAGGATCAGCCTGTTCTTCAGAATCTACAGCACCGTCTCATGTCCTGACTGCTTTGGGAAGAGAGTCAAAACTAGCTCATGCTTCTTTGCGTTTTGGCATTGGCAGATTTAATACCTCAGAGGAAATTGAAATCGTTGGTCAAACTGTGATCGCAACTGTTGAATCTTTGCGCCAGGCAAATCAAATTCAGCATACAAGTTCATTTACCTGCAACTAATGACTGACAACTGGGGCGCAGCCCTTTTAGAGTGTGTTTGTAAAGTAAACATTAAATTGTTAAGGATATTGAGTAACGAGTAACGAGTAATGAGTAATGAGTAATGAGTAATGAGTAGGAAATAAAGAGTATCAAAAACCCATCTCATCTTTTTGTCTCCCTGTCTCCCTGTCTCCCCGTCTTTCTGTCCTCGTCTCCTTGCACAATTTTACCTTAATCTTTTATCCCGAAACAGTCTCTTATTCGTTAAAAGCTTGAATCTGACCATCAGGATTAAGCAACAAACGAATAGCAGAGGATTGCGATGGGGTAGGAGGAGAAATAAACGATTCTCCATTTACAGGAATCTTGGTTCGGCTTAAATACAGTCGAGAGGCTTTACCTAAAGGAATTATTTTTTTGATCGAGCCATCAGCATTTAGCAACAGGCGATATTCCAAACTTTGTTTAAGATCTGCTGGAGGTTGCCAATGATTTTTAAAATAAGTTGTGACTTCTTGTATTTGACTTGCTGGGGACGAGGCATCCCGCAACGCCAAATTAGAATTTCGTGGCGGAATTGGTTCTTCATTTGTTTTAGCTGGGGAGTTTTTGGGAAAGTCTAGTACTGAATTGGGAAAAGGATTAATTTGCTGTTGATTTTCGGTTGATGATTTTAATTCATTTAATTCAGGAGCTGGTTTTAATTCAATTGCATTGTCTTTAGGAGTATTATCCTGAGCAATTATGGCTGGCTTTTCTGGCTCTTTTGGGTCAGTTGGTGGCACGACAGTTGTGGTTTTTTTCGGCTCAACAGTATCGGCTGACTTTGGGGCATTACTTAATCCAGATTGGCGAGCTACATCAGCTAGGGGATAATCAGCAGGATCGGGTATATCTGGTTTTGGTTTAGGGGTATCTACCGCAGGAGGCGGAGGTAGTCTGGTGGCTGAAGTCAGCGGTTTTGTCCGTTGTACTTGAGAACGGTTTTGCTTGCTCGCTTCTGGTGTTGGAGGAGGAATAATTTCTGCTAATTCAGGAATATCTGCTGGAATTGAAGACTCTGTTTGGGTGGATGAAGCGCTATTTTCCTGTAATCGTGATGGAGACAGAATAGTTGTCACCCCAGCTACTGCGATTGCACCCAAAGCAATACCACCCCAAAAAAATGCTTTTTTACGAGCAGGAGTACTCTGCTTCGTCTCTTTTAGAGTGGCTATTTCTGCTTGATATGCCGCTAATGCGGTGACAAGATCGAATAACTGTACCGTACTTAATTTAATATGATCTTGATCGCTATTATGAAGTAAGTTACCAAAATATAGTTTGTGATTAACAAGTCCTTGAGATTCTAAATGTGGTTCATCTTGCTCAACCTGACTTTTTTGAGGGTTTGTCTGAGAGCTTAATGACTGAGAAGGAGTATGTAAATGTTTTGGCACATAATTATCAATTGCTAGCTGAAGCTTTGCTAGATCTTGCTGTTGCCCCTTAATTATTACTTGATTGGCTGTTGCTATCCTTGGGTCGTCAAATTTTAGTTCAAACTGCAACTTTTGCCAAATCTCTTGCTTTGTCCAATGAGATAAAGGAAATTTCTCCCCTGTTATCTCTAAAGTACAGGTTGGTGGCGTAAAACGTTGAATAGTAGAAGACATAATTGATTGAGCCAAGAATTTGCTATTAATAACTTCTCGTTTTTAAGATTTACCTTTTAGAACAGCTATTTGAAGAACGAGGCTTAAATTTAGTAGGCTTTATTAAACATATGGTCAGCACTAGCCACGGCAGTCCCCAATAAGCCTTGACCATTATTTCCACTATAAAATAAAAGATTAATTAATAGTTTCCAAGCCAAATCTGATAAAGTAATGGCAGAAACATCGGGAGAGTTAGAGATTCTTTGCTGATAGTAATTAGTAAATTGGTGAAGATAATTATCTAACAAAGTAGCTCGTGGCAACAGCTTTTGCTCTATCTCTTGCTCCAATAAACAAACTGCTCTACGGATTAATTCTTGGTTTTGCTTGGCTAAATGACAAATTATAGTTATTAATGCTTTTACTTCTTCAACATTTAATTCTTTACCATCTCCATCACTAATTTTTTGAGAATTAGAAGATTTTAATTGCCATTTTCTTAGGTGATCGCCAACTACTGATGCTAAATTCAAGTCTTTTGCCGCCTGGATCATAGCCGCTGAGCCAATATTAGCGATTGCCTCTAAAGCCAGAAGTAACAAATCTAAATAACCCTTGATATTCTCTGAATCACTACTATTATTAATATTAATTTTTAATTCAGACAGTTGGCATTGAGAAGAATCATTAATTTTCATATATCAAATACTATTTAAGTCCAAACCGAATCTATATTTAAGTTATTTACATATTTCATTAAAACTTCATCTGAGAGCGAGAAATCAATACAGTTTCTTGATTTTATTTTAGTAATGCATAGTTAATAATATTGAATATATAACTTAAGCAGTATTTTGTGATTTGATATGACATTATATTTATCTGGTGCTGGTGCCTACTGCGCTTTTCTATTATTTTGTAAGTTTAATGATCAAGAATGTTCTAAAACCGATCCAGCATCTTGGCTGGTAGTCGTCATTGCTTCAGCACTGTGGATGATAGTGATTCCTATTTCATTTATGGAAATCCGCTCCAAAGCAAAAGCAAAAGCGCAGCTTGAGTCAATCATTGAATCAAGACAACCTGAAGCAATTGCCCAACCAATTAAAATAACAGAAAAATCTTCAGAATTGGATTCCACTACTCTTGGACAATTAAAACCTAGTAATTCTTAAAACCTCTGTGCGGTCAGCTCTTAGCTGAAAATTCATAGTAGAGTAAATTAGACTTGCCACTATGAGTTTGTTTTTTTACTTTATCAAGATATGAAGAAATTAAACCAGGCTATTAGAGCGATTAATTAATTGTAATTGATCAATCGCGCTGCCAAAGTTAAACAATTTGAATAACTACTTTAGTTTGTTAACGACTTTTGCAACCCTATACAGTGATATATTCTGTACAGGGTTTATTCTTATTAATTCAAGTCAAACTATAGAGTTTTATATTCTCCAAAATTAATTTTAATTACTACTCATTAGCTTCTGGTGCAACTTTACCTGGAGTTATTTCCGCGGCTAGACAACTTTTAAGAGCATCTTCGTCAGATATGTCAGAAACACTGGCAAGGTCTAAGGTACATTCGGCATGGCGTGTAGGTAACAAACTACGCTGACAACTATCTAGGATCATTGCTGATTGATCTGGTGCTAATTCACTGCTAATATCAACCACACAATCAGCTAGATCAAACGGTCGGCGAACTCGATAACAAGATTGTAAGGCATCCGTCCCTTCAATATCAGTTTCAACATTAATTCTGGCGACACAGGATGCTAGATCCTTTGGTTCAACTGCATCAGAACAAGCGGATGTTGCAGATGAACGGTCAACTCCACTGGAAATTAAGTTAGTGGTGCAGGTGCCGATGTTTCCCGCCCAGGCAGAAGAGTTAGGGGTAGCAAATAAAAATACGGGCAAGGAAAGCAAACTAGTCCAGCGAACTACTTTCAGTAAATTTTGCATAGTAATTTAGATCATA
>JBCCDL010000087.1:0-12559 GCA_039030815.1 Cyanobacteria bacterium P01_A01_bin.83
GTTAGTAACTTTTTCAACTAAGGTCAATACGTCATGACGACTAAGCTTTGGTTTGCCCAAAGCGATCGCATCCAAGGTACCTTTAGCTAGTACATAGGGTATTTGGCAAAAACTTAAAGCAGGGCTACCTTTAGGCAAAGATTCAATATATAGTTTGGCTTGCGTAAGCTGTCTGCGAGCATAATTTTGCACATCTTGATCATTCCAACCATTAGGGATAAAGCTGACACCTCGTTGAGAGTCTTCCCCTTGATTGCGCACAATATTGACTGCCTGTAGTCCTCTACCAAAAGCGATCGCTTGAGTTCGATCTGTTCTTGTATTGTCATGCCAAGACCATAAATCTGATAGCAATAAACCCACCGCTCCCGCTACACTAAAGGTATATCGATCTAAATCAGCTTCGGTGGCAATTTCCCAGTTTTGCTCTGCCCAATAAGCCATCCGATCTGCCATAGCTGCTGTAGCATCACAAATTCTGGGAGCAATAGAAATTGGAGCCAGACTAGCCCACTCTCCAATACAGAGACTAACTTCTGGTAGAATTTCACTATAAGCAGTTAAGTCGGCACCAATTTGAGCATAGGTGTCAATGTCAGTTACTTCCTGCATTCTCAAGCTAATGCACCGCAAAAGCTTGGCTTTGGTGAAATTGTCAAGATCAGGATTGTCTTCTATTTCATCAATTGCGCGCATACAAAGATAAGCAGATGCAACAGCATCCTGTAGCTCTCCTGGTAAGCGGACAATAGGAATATAAAATGTCCTACTAGTTTGTTTTAGGGTTTCTAATGCCCTATGACGTAAATTCATTTAAATCCGCTGCTACTCCTCACGCTGACCAACGATCACAGTGCTTTTTGCCGTTAGACGACTCAAATGGTATGTGACTTATCGAAAAGCATACACTACAAACTTTAAAATTTCGGTGAGATCCCGAGAAATTTTTTGGCAAATTGATTTTAGTCAAGAACTATAGTCGTTCTAATTAGTTGACCTACAATTCTAATTTAGAGGTCTCGCCGCCTGAACTTGGTTCACAAAGGCGATCGGGTTCGCCGCATGTCGCTCGAGTAGACCGTTTCGTTCGGGGGATTGACAAAGGGCTTGCCCGCATGTACTGGTAAATCCAAAATAGTACTCTTTTACGCTTTGGTTCTTATTTAGAATGACTATAACTGTTTGACCTATTGCTCAGAGATCAGATTGTGAGAAGATATTTAACAGTTAGCAATGAACAGTTACCTCTTCTTAAAACAAGAGGATTAACTCGCTGCGGAAATATTTTTTTATTATTCAGACCTAAATATTTCTGAAGTTTAGCGGCATTTTGTGTCCGAGAGATAACGGAAATATAAAATGGTGTCTGATTTTAGCTGATCTTTGATCCAAATTAATCATAAAGATTCTCTCTCAATAATTTAACCAATATGACTAATACTTATAGCGTTGAAATCAACCACCAAGGTCAAACTAAAACTATTCAAGTCTCTGAATCAGAAACGATTCTGAATGCCGCCACTACAGCAGGTATTGACCTTCCTTTTTCTTGTAGTGCTGGTGTCTGCACTACCTGCGCTGCCCAAATTATTACAGGTGAGGTGGAACAAAGTGAAGGAATGGGAGTTTCTCCCGAACTACAGGCAGAAGGATATGCTCTGTTGTGCGTGGCATATCCTCGCTCGGACATTAAACTAGAGTCTGGTAAAGAAGAAATTGTTTATCAAAGACAATTTGGTAAATAGTGGTAAATAGTAACTATGGAAAAGTCAGTGCTTTCAATTAACCACTAAAATAAAGGCTTTTCCCATTACCCCTTACCCAGTCTCAGCAGACTAATTTGTTTCTTAGGAGTTATTTAAACTGTGCCAATCCTTTGTAGCGGCCAAAAGCGGAATACGGCATGACCAATCACATTTTCTGCTGGCAAGAAACCCCAAACATGAGAATCATTGCTATTATTGCGATTATCCCCCATCACAAATAACTGTCCTTGGGGTACGGTAATAGGCAGCAAATCATATTGAGGAGGTGCCGCAATATAATCCTCTGCTAGTGGTTGGTTGTTTACATAAACAACACCCTCTTTTACTGCTACCGTTTCTCCAGACAGAGCGATCGCTCTTTTGATAAATGCTTGATTTGGCTCATATCCGAGAATCCTTAGTTTTTCTGGGGGATGGAATACTATAATGTCTCCTTTGTCGGGAGCATGAAATTTATATTCTACTTTTTCGATCACTAGGCGATCGCCAGTTTCTAAAGTGGGATACATTGACTCAGAGGGGATATAACGGGGTTCGGCAATAAAGACGCGAATCAAAAAAGCTAAAACTAATGCTATTAACACAGTTGTACTATTTTCCTTTACTCTGTGCCATAAACTTGATTTGTTTTGAGATTTATCAGGTTCTATCAAGGACATAAATGATTTAGCTTAAAGTAATCTATAGAAATAAGGGTTTTAACTTGATTCCAGATCTTATTATCGTGCCTCAAGGGGCAGAATCCCAAGCAGTTAAAGGTGGCTTACGAAAGTGTGGTTTAGATGCTGCTATGGAAATCATCTCCATTCCGATAGGCAATAGTCAGTTATCACAAACCTTAACTCCTTATACTCGCAAGTTAAGTAAAGCCAAGCAAGTTTTGTTAATGGGTTTGTGCGGTAGTCTAGATCCCTATTATGTGGTCGGAGACTGCATAGCTATCAATAGCTGTATTAATCAGCATCAGTATCAGGTAGATCTCAATTCAGAATTGACTACCAAAATCAAAGAGCAGCTTTCAATTGATGCAGTGGTTAGCTTGACTAGCGATCGCATAATTACCCAAGCAGCGGTAAAACATAAGTTAAGCCAGCAATATCCAGTCAACGTGGTCGAGATGGAAGGCTACGATTACGTTAATCAACTACAGCAGCGGGGAATAGCGGTGGCAATGGTGCGGGTTGTGAGTGATGATCCCACAGGTGACATACCCGATCTCAATCAAGCTGTCGATCTTCAAGGTAATCTTCAAACGATCCCGATGGCGATCGCCTTAATTAAACAACCCCGCGCAGCTATCAGATTAATTAGAGGATCACTAATAGGATTAAAAGCTTTAGAACAAGCTACAGTTAAGCTTTTCAGTCATAGTAATACAGGTTAACCTTGGAACACTGATTAGGTGATTAAATAATTACTGTTGACTGTTGACTAATGATCTCCTGCATTCATAGTACGACGAATATTCAGAATATCGCTCATGCTTCTGATGCGCCCAAAAACATATTCTAACTGTTGACGATCCCTGATATCTAAACTCAGAGAAATCAGCGCTGGCTTATTACGATTAGTTTTGACCCCTGCATTGCGAACATTAATTCCGCGATCGCTCAATCGTGCCAGAATATCTCTAAATACCCCTACTCGATCCATAGCCTCAATTTGAATATCTACAGGGTAAGTAAACGGCTTGCCATCCTCGGTATGATCATTCCAGCTTACAGGAATAATCCTTTCCCCAGGAACTTTAGTTACGTTAGAGCAATCTTGACCATGAATAGAAATTCCCCGAGAGCTAAGAGTTACTACCCCAATAATTGATTCCCCAGGTAAAGGTTTACAACAACCAGCAATATGGTAGAGCATCCCTTCAACACCAATTATGGGTGATTTTCCGCTACTCAGTTTTTCGTTGTGTTGAGGTTGGGGCTGGGTCGGAATTTCTAAATCTGCTTCCGTTTCGACATTGGTTTCAATTGGCTGTAGCTCTTTGACTACGTCTCTTAGACGATTTACCACATGATTTTGCGTAATTTCGCCATATCCCAATGCCGCTAAGAGATCATCTACACAGTGATAATTGCAGCGTTGAGTTACTACCTGCATGGGTTCAGATTTAAGCAGGGAATCAAAACCACTTTTGCCCATTTCTTTTTCCAGTAATTCTTTCCCACGAGCAATATTTTCGTCGCGATGAGACAGCTTATACCACTGGCGAATCCGATTCCGTGCCGTGGGGGAAACGACAAAATTTAGCCAATCTAAACTCGGATGGCTATTTTTCTGGGTCACAATCTCGACAATATCGCCATTCTCCAATGGTTTAGATAGCACAGACCAGCGACCATTCACCCTAGCACCCTTCATGTGATTACCAATCTCGCTATGAATACGATAGGCAAAATCTACAGGGGTGGCACCTTGAGCCAAGGCAATTACATCACCATCAGGAGTAAAAACATAAACATCATCTTCAAACAAATTATCTTTGACGCTTTCCATATATTCTTGAGCGTCACTAAGATCTTTTTGCCATTCTAAAAGCTGTCTGAGCCAGGTAAATTTATCGTCATCAGAGGATAAGTTGACCTCGCTGGCACCTGTTTCTTTATATTTCCAATGAGCTGCAATTCCATATTCAGCAATATGGTGCATTTCCACTGTCCGTATCTGAATCTCAATCGGACGACCATTTGAACCCACTACGGTAGTGTGCAAAGACTGATAGCGATTAGGTTTTGGCAAGCCGATATAATCTTTAAAACGACCTGGGATGGGTTTAAAAGCATCATGCACTACCGCTAATGCCCGATAACACTCCTCATTTGTTTCCACGATAATTCTAAAGGCAGCAATATCGTAGATTTGACTAAATTCCTTCTGCTGGCGCTGCATTTTTTGATAGATGCCATACAGATGTTTTGGTCTACCTTTCAACTCTACCACCCTGATTTTCTGCTGTTCTAAGCGCGATCGCAATGTTTCTGTAACCTGAGCAATTCTAGCTTCGCGATCTGCTCTTCTTTCAGCGATTAAGGCTTTGATTTCCTCATAATCTTCTGGTTCAAGATATTTAAAGCATAAATCTTCTAATTCCCACTTAAAGCGACCAATACCTAGTCTATTAGCTAGGGGAGCAAAAATATCTCTCGTTTCTTTACTGATACGTCTTTGTTTCTCTGGCTTGAGATGATCGAGAGTACGCATGTTGTGCAAACGATCTGCCAGCTTGACTACAATGACTCGAATATCGGTCGCCATTGCTAAGAACATACGGCGAAAATTTTCTGCCTGACGCTCAGTGTTACTAGAAAAATTAAATTTAGAAAGTTTGGTTACTCCCTCCACTAATAGGCGTACCTGAACTCCAAATAGCTCTTCAATTTCTTCAGAGGTTACTTCAGTATCCTCTACCACATCGTGCAAAAAGCCTGCGGCGATCGTTACTTTATCTCCTCCAAGACTACGCAGCAAGCTAGCAACAGCTATGGGATGGGCAATATACTGTTCCCCTGACTTACGAGTTTGCCCCTCGTGCAGGCGATAAGCAAAATCAAAAGCGCGACAGATCAAAGCTGCGTCAGATTCTGACTCTTCGGACTCCTGATTGATTAGACATTCTTGTAACCAGTGAGGAAGGGCGACTTCATTGGCACGACTTTCTATGATAGAGATAGCGGTCATAGATCTAATAAATATTAAGTAAGTGTGGAAGGTCAGAAGTAAAGTAGAACAAAATTAAAATAAGTACTACCTATTTTCAGGTACTTTTAAACTTTGATTAAAAGCCTCTTTATAATTCAAGTATCTATAATTAGATATATAGCTAATTCTGTATTTAGTTGATGCACAAAGTCAGGAATCAACCTATTTCTTTAAGAATAAAAAAATTACCTTTAGCACTTGACGTTTTGGTTAGGATATTAGTCCTAAAGTCAAGCCACCTTTGCAAAATTTTATTTTAATAATTACTTTATCTTAACTCAATAATGTTGCCTGCATCACATAATCGAGCATATCAGGATTTTCTAACTTTGTTAACTGAATTTAATGATTGGCTCATAATTATCGAAGAGCAACAGATGCAAGCCTCAGTTAATCAAAGGTTTCAAGAGATTTCTAGTTGGTTTAAAGAACATATTGCCGAACTTGACAGCCATAATTTGTCAGTAGGTATTAGTTCCCGTTGGCAATCAGTTCAAACTGAAATCAAGCGGGAATTTCAATTATTGTCTGTGGCGATCTCATTTCTCTGTGCTGCACGCCAAAAAAACAAACAGAGTAAAAGAATTGAAGATGTTAAACAGCACATAGCTAAATTGATCAATTATTGTCAGATTATGCTCAACAACAATAATTAATTTAGCGAAAATCAGCTCAAAGAAATACACTTCGCTACATATACCCGTGATAATATTCAGCCAATAATTGAGCTGGAGCAAGAATTAAATTCGTGAGTCGTTTACTAATCCGCCTTGGGTTGGGTGCAATCTTTGCGCTGTTTGGCATGTTTAACTATTTCACTAACGTGAGCGAAAATCCGATCACAGGAGAGAAGCAGAGAGTTCAACTCTCACCCCAACAAGAAATAGTTATTGGTCGTCAGTCTGCACCCAAAATGGCGGCTCAACACGGTAATCTTTATCCCGATCGCGCCCTGCAAGACTACATAGATCAAGTGGGCAATCGAGTTGTACAGAGTTCAGCAGCAAAAAGCTCACCCTATCCCTTCGAGTTTCATCTGTTGCGCGATCCTCAAACGGTCAATGCTTTTGCCTTACCAGGAGGACAGGTTTTTATTACTGCCGCGCTACTAGGGAGATTAAATTCTGAAGCTCAATTAGCAGGGGTTTTGGGTCATGAGGTGGGACATGTAATTGGTAGACACGGTGCCGAACATTTAGCCAAACAACAGCTAGGCAGTGCGCTGGTTAATGCGGTGGGGATTGCAGCCAGCGATCGCCCTGAAAATGCCAGACAGGCGGCAATTCTAGCTCAGGCAGTTAATCAAATGGTCAATCTCAAATATGGCAGAGATGATGAATTGGAAAGTGACTACTTGGGCTTTCAGTTTATGACCGATGCTGGTTATAACCCAGTGGGGATCGTGGAATTGATGAAAATCTTAAACTCTGCTAGAGGTGGTGCAGGGCAACCAGAGTTTATCAGTACCCATCCTAATCCTGCCAATCGCATTGAAAAATTGGTTGATATTATCAACCAAGAATATCCTAATGGTGTACCTGCTCAATTGCAGGAAGGAAAAGACCGCTTTGCACAAATAGTTGATTCTCGTCTTTAAATAGATGATAAATGTTTAATGATAAATGTTTAATGATAAATGACTATGGATATAACTACTATTTATTGGATCGTGCTGGCATTAATGGCAGTGGGAGTGATTGGCGCAATTATTCCTGGCTTACCTGGTAGCAGCATTATTTTAATCGCTATTCTTATTTGGAGTATTGCCACCGACTTTGCAGGTATTGGCTGGCCTTTGATCATAATTTTTGCCGTGTTGATTTTGAGTGCGGGGGTGGAATATCTGGCACTATATTTTGGGGCGAAACGGTCGGGAGCAAGTAAGTGGAGTCAGTATGGTGCGATCGCAGGTATGGTTTTGGGATTTGTTGGTTTGTTGCCTGCTTTACCGCTAGGAGGACCTTTATTTGGTGTGTTATTTGGTGCTGTGATCGGAGCATTTATCGGTGAATATCTTTATCGGGGCAATCTTGATGCTTCTGAGCGAACCCAGCAGGCATTAAGAGCCAGTGCAGGTATTGTGATCGCTTCTTTAATTGGAAATATAATTGAAGCCTTATTAGCAGCTTTGGCTGTGGCGATCTTTATTTATTCCACCTGGTCTTTTGTTTTTATTAACTAATGTTTATCAGTCAACAGTCAACAGTCAACAGTCAACAGTCAACAGTCAACAGTCAACAGTCAACAGTCAACAGTCAACAGTCAACAGTCAACAAAGATGGTAAGTCATAAATTCTATAGAACCGCTAGAATTATTGTTGAGTGGGGCTAAATATAGCAATACAAGATTAGGTTAGGACAGTTAATACCTACCCTTCGGGAGCGGAGCGTTCCCTAGCGCCGTAAGACGACGCGGGGTCTCCGCTCTACCCACTACCTACCCTGAGTTTAATAGACTTGTCCTAATATCACATTACGTACAGATATAAATAGCAGGCGTGCAAGATAAATAATTTTATGAGCGAAAAATCACGAATTTGTATTGTTGGTGGCGGTTTTGGGGGTCTTTATACTGCTCTGCGTTTAGATGAATTTCCCTGGAAAAGCGATGAAAAACCAGAAATTACCTTAATTGATCAAAGCGATCGCTTTTTGTTTTCACCTCTATTATATGAGTTGATCACAGAAGAGATGCAGAGTTGGGAGATCGCCCCTCCTTTTGCTGAACTACTGGCAAATACAGGGATCGTGTTTCACCAGGGTAGCGTTACCGAGATTGATGTTGAAGCTAGACAGGTTAAGCTTCAAGATGATACTGCAATTGACTACGATAAATTAGTTCTTTCTACTGGGTGCAGAACTCCTGTAGATCTAGTAGATGGAGCTAAAGAATATGCCCTACCGTTTCGTTCCTTAAACGATGCTTATCGTCTCCAGGAGAAACTAAGATTACTTGAAGAAGCTGATCCTGATAAAATTCGGATTGCTGTGGTTGGTGGGGGCTATAGTGGTGTGGAGTTAGCCTGTAAACTGGCAGATCGATTAGGTGAAACAAGCAGAATTCGGATTATTGATCGAGGAACGCAAATTCTCAAAAATAGTTCGGAGTTTAATCGAGAAACTGCTATCAAAGCTCTAGAAAAGCGTAAAATCTGGCAGGATTTAGAAACAGAAGTTGAGAGGGTATCAGCCGATAGTATTTCTCTAATTTATAAAGGACAAACCGACACTATTCCCGTAGATTTAGTTTTGTGGACGGTAGGTAATCGCGTTTCTGAGCTGATCAGCAAGCTTCCTTTGTCACAAAGCGACCGTGGATTATTAGAGATTGAACCAACTTTATTAGTCAAAGGACGGTCAGATATTTTTGCCTTGGGCGATGCTGCCAAGAGTTACGACAGTGACGGGAATACTCTTCCTGCCACCGCCCAAGTTGCATTTCAACAGTCTGACTACTGCGCTTGGAATATTTGGGCATTGGCTACCAATCGTCCTTTGCTATCGTTCCGTTATCAGCCCTTGGGAGAAATGATGACTTTGGGGACAGACAACGCCACGATTAATGGTTTGGGTCTTAAGTTAGATGGTTCCATGGCATATATTGCCCGCCGTTTGGTTTATCTCTATCGTTTACCAACTCTTAAACATCAGTTAACTGTAGGGTTTAACTGGATTACTCAGCCCCTCGTCGAACTATTATCATCCTAGTATCATCAGATAATGTTTAAAAGGTAAGAAATTATCCTAATGTCTGATGTCAAATTTTTCCCTCCACAGCAAAAGCCACTGTTAGTTCGTTTGCTCCAGAGCATATTTTACATAGTCGCTTATTTTGTCTACAAAATTAGACTGGTGGTTGATGAAGAGGAAATAGCCAAGATAAAAGCGATCGCCGAGCAGCGAGTAGTTTATTTACCCAATCATTCTAATTTGGATGATGGTTTTGGTTTATTTCTGTTATCGGCAAGGGCGGGACAGTTATTTCATTATGTTGTGGCTTTTGAAGCCTTCGGGGGCTGGGTGGGCAAATTGATGCAACAAGTAGGGGCATACTCAATTCGGCGCGGAGCGGGCGATCGCCAGAGCATTATCCAGACTTTAAAAATCTTGCAACAACCTCGATCCAAACTGGTAATTTTTCCTGAAGGGGGTTGTTCTTATCAAAATGATACGGTGATGCCCTTTCGCCCTGGAGCTTTTGAACTTTCATTCAAAGCTTTAGAGAAACTAGCCCGTAATAATGATGTTCTCCCCGATTTTTATTTGGTTCCCATTACTTTAAAATATCGCTATCCTAACGCTACCGACCGTGAGCTTGATCGAGCCTTAAGCCGCCTAGAAACTGCTTTATCTTTACTTCCCAAGGAAGATGATTTTTATTTGCGCTTAAGAATGATTGGCTCAAAAATACTTTCTAACCTAGAAACGGAGTACAAAGTTCCTCCTCCCTCAACTCCTGATTACAATCACAGGATGAAAATTTTAAGACAGCGAATGCTGGATTACTGTGAATCAAAACTAGATATAACTCCTGTGGTGCAGTTGCCAGATCGCGAACGTATCTACAAGGCTCAGTCAACGATTCGCTCTCTTATTGAGCTAGATAAACAGTCCACCATTGATTACGAACATATTTATTTAACTACGGTTCGCTTACTAAATTTTGACGCCATTTACGATGGTTATGTAGCAGAAAATCCCACCAAGGAAAGATTTTTCGACACTATCGACCGCCTAGAACGAGAAGTATTTAAGATTGATCGACCAAAATTTAAAGGGCGACGACAGATAGTAGTTAAAATAGCTACTCCTATTAATCTCAAAGATTACTGGCAGCAATATCAAAGCGATCGCTTTGAGTCGTCTACTATGACCGTTGATCAATCAGTAATTGATGATTTAACTAAATTATGTCAGCAGTTGGTTCAAGCAAATCTTGATTGACAAATATTATAATAATATTTGTATTTTTGATTAAATTAATGCCCCCAAAAAAACCTGAACTATCTACAAAAACTTTACCCAAGGTTATCTTCTTTGATGCTATGGGTACCCTATTTGAGCTTAAAACTAGCGTGGGTGAAATATATCAGCAACATGCGTTTAAATACGGAGTTGAAGCCGATGATCAAGCCCTCCAAAAAGCATTTATTCAAAGCTTTAAGTCTGCTCCTCCTTTGGCATTTTCTACTACCGAATTGTCGCTAATTAAACAACAAGAGTTTGACTGGTGGAAAACCCTGGTAAAATCTACATTTTTGCAACTTGATCTATTTAATAAATTCAGTGATTTCTCTGAGTTCTTTACTGAAATCTATGATTATTTTGCCACCAAGGAGCCTTGGCAGGTTTTTCCAGATACAGTAGATAGTTTACAAAAATGGCAAAATTTAGGGATTCAATTGGGAATTATTTCTAATTTTGATTCTCGCTTAGTCCAAGTTTTACGCGAGCTAAATTTGACCCAGTTTTTTAGCAGTGTAACCATTTCTTCTCTGGCAGGATTTGCCAAGCCAGAACCAAATATCTTTAAAATTGCTCTTAAAAAACATAAAGTAGACGCCAATCAAGCTTGGCATGTTGGCGATAATCTTGTTGAAGATTATCAAGGTGCGAGTAATGTTGGAATTAACTCATTTTGGTTAAACGGCGATGCCAATTCTTTAAATATTGAAAATCAGCTACCCAATTTAAGTAGTCTGGGATAAACTTGTCTTTATATGTTGCTTTATATTTACACTTTTACAAAGTCTGAAGAAACGGGGGATATGAGCTTTGGATACAGCTAATCAGCAGAGAATTCTCGGATATTTTATTGAAGAAGCAAAAGAACATTTGCAAACTTTAGAGCAAGGTATTTTACAGCTAGCTACATCCGTGCAGGATACTGAAACTGTTAATGAAATGTTTCGAGCTGCTCATTCCGTTAAAGGTGGTGCTGCAATGTTAGGTTATACCAGTATTCAGAAAACTGCTCATCGTCTTGAAGACTCTTTTAAAATTCTTAAAGACAATCCTGTTGATGTTGATCAGAAGTTAGAAACTCTTTTTCTTAATGGATACGATCATCTTCAAGATTTGATCGAGCGTCTAGAAAATTCGGCTGAGTTTAGCGACGGTGATGCGATCGAGATTTTACAGCAGGCTGAATCTAACTTTGCTGTTTTGGATCAATATCTTCAGCAATTGTTATCTGGTGGTTCCTCTGAAGATGAAAATATCAGTCAGAAAGTGACAACTATTCTCAAACAAATGTTGCAAATATTTAAGCAACCAGATAATCCTGAAAGCCGCCAAAAATTGCACATAGCCTGTAAAAATTTGCTCGAAGTAGCTCCTAGTCAAGCAAATTGGCAACAGTTGATAACTACTACTCAAAAAGCAATTACCAACAAGAAATATCCCTACAACACCATAGCTCAAGTTGTTATTAAGGAAATTAAACAAGCTGGAGATTATTTGCATAATGGTCAAGTTGAAAAACTGATTCCTAGTAAAAATCTGCAACAATTAGCGACTACTGCGGGCGGAACTTCTGGAGGAGAAACTATAACCATACCTAGAGATCCTCAAGGAGCAGCTTTAGCCCTACTAAAAACTTTTAATAAGCAACAGATTACGCAAATATTCCAAATTATTAAGAGCCGTATCTAATTGATAATTTAATGCTGTTGGCTAAACTCACGGGTGTCATAATAAGAGCCTATAGTGAAGGTTCTTTAACCAAATTTTCCCGTGCTTAAATTTGCTATTCATTCCGCTAGTTTGATCAAACCAGTATTGCTCCAGCTTCGGATAATTGGGGCTTTTTCTGTTATAGGGCTGTTTACTTGGAGTCTTGCTGGTTTTGTTGTTGATGTGATCGCTCAAGCGAAAAGAATGCATCAAATTCCCTGTACAAAATGCCGCTTTTTTACTGGAGACTATCGTCTCAAATGTACGGTAAATCCTTCTTTTGCTAACACAGAAAAGGCGATTGGCTGTAGTGATTATCGGCATTTATAAATTGGCGAAGCCTTGTTCAAGGTTATAGATCTAGTCGTACTTAATGTGTTATCAGGACAAGTCTATTAAATTCAGGGTAGGTA
>JBCCDL010000088.1:0-12534 GCA_039030815.1 Cyanobacteria bacterium P01_A01_bin.83
ATTGCTCACATCGAACTTTCCAACAGCTAAATTATGAAGATTATTGATTCCAAAGGAAGACTATTTGGTAAATTGAGTATTCTCGATCTTGCTGCTGCTGGGGTAATTTTGTTGGTTGTAATCGGTGTTTTCTTTTTTCCTGGTACACCTATTACTAAAAGTATCGTGGCACAAACTAAACTCAAGCCAGTTGAGGTACAAGTTTTAGTCCGTGGGTTAGGAGTAGCCAATTTAGATAGCTTACTTGAGGAATTTCAGCAAGAAAAACAGGCTGACATCGTGATTCGTAATCAACCAGCAGGCAAAGTAGAAATAGCGTCCAGCAAACTATTGCCGCGAACTACTGCCGTACCTCAGCCAGATGGTACCGTCAAAGCTTTGCCCGATCCGCGCCCTGAAGTAACCATGATTAGGGATATGCTGCTAACTCTTAAAGGAAAAGCCGAAGTCACCAACAACGGGATTGTTTTGGGGGGAAGCAAGAAAATCAAAATTGGCTCATCAATTCAACTACAGGGAAATGTCTATGACTTTAACGGTACGATTATTTCCATCGAGCCTCAAGATGCCTAGTTTATTGTATATTGATGGGGTTGATTTTTTTAGTGCGATCGCTTGACCTTTGAGATATGCCTATCCGTATCCGCCAACATGTTAATCCCCTAGCCCGAAAGTTTCAGCAGCCGATAGCAGTGCCTAATTGGCAAGATATTTATGCTCAGGTAGATCGCCCTTGGCATCTTGATATTGGCTGTGCTAGGGGAAAGTTTCTGTTGGATATGGCAAAGTCAAATCCAGAAGTGAATTTCCTGGGAATTGAAATTCGCTCTTCTTTGGTTGAATTAGCTAATCGAGAACGAGATCAATTTAATTTAACTAACCTGCACTATTTATTTGGCAACATGAATAGTTCGGCGCCAGTAATCTTGGAGTCTTTACCTGTAAACAGCTTGCATACTATCTCCATCCAGTTTCCCGATCCCTGGTTTAAAAAAAAGCACAATAAGCGTCGGGTGGTGCAACCAGAGTTAGTCACGATTTTGGTAGACTATCTTGTCCCTGGGGGAAAAGTATTCCTCCAATCAGACATTAAAGAAGTAGCAGAGCAAATGCGCGATCGCTTCTTGATGCACTCGCTCATGGGACAAAGGGCTTGCCCGCATGTGACCCCCAAGACCGCGGTGCATCGCTTCGCTGCTAATTTACAACTCAAACAACAGCACCAAACAACTTGGCTAGAGCATAACCCATTTCCCGTAGCTACAGAAAGAGAATTATACGTATTAGCGCAGGATTTACCAGTATATCGAGCATTATTCCAGAAAACAGTAGGGGCGAACGGTCGTTCGCCCTTAAATTAATCACCTAATCCAGTTAATAAATATCAGTTTCCCATGTCCGAAACATCTTACAATAGTCAATTCCGTATTCAATAGGCAAATAATGGTAGATTTAAACCCCAGTGCTAGCTTTAGTTTAAAAATCGAATTAGAAATTCCCAATCGTCCTGGGGCATTAGCTTCAATCATGAGTACCATCGCTTCTCATGGTGGCAGTTTGGGCGATATTGTTTTATTGCAGCGCAATCTTAAATATACTCATCGAGAATTAATGATTGATGCTTCGAGTACCGAACAGGGAGATAAAATTATTGAAGCGATCAAAAGCTTACCTCGGGTCAAAGTCCTCAACTACAGCGATCGCACTTTTGAGATTCATCAGGGAGGGAAAATTAGTGTTGAAAGCAAACTCCCTCTGCATTCCCAATCAGATTTAGCAATGGCATATACTCCAGGAGTTGGTCGAATTTGCCGAGCGATCGCCGAACAGCCTGAACGGGTCTATGAGCTAACGATTAAAAGTAATACTGTAGCAGTGGTTACTGACGGCAGTGCTGTTTTAGGTTTAGGTAATTTGGGGGCGGCAGCTTCTTTGCCCGTGATGGAAGGCAAGGCTTTATTATTTAAAGAATTTGCTAACATTGATGCTTTTCCCATTGCTCTAAATACTCAGGATACGGAAGAAATTATTAAAGCAGTCATGGAATTTGCTCCTGTGTTTGGGGGGGTTAACCTGGAAGATATTGCCGCACCCCGCTGTTTTGAAATTGAGCAGAGACTACGACAGAAGCTAGATATTCCTGTATTTCATGACGATCAGCATGGCACAGCGATTGTAGTTTTAGCTGCTTTGTATAATGCCCTTAAATTAGTGGGGAAAGATCTGTCCGAGGTCAAAATTGTGATCAATGGTGCAGGGGCGGCAGGAATTGCGATCGCTTTGCTGTTACGTCAAGCAGGAGCAAGCAACACCATACTGTGTGATTCTCAAGGCATCATTTCTCATCAGCGAGAAGGTCTTAACCAACAAAAACAAGAATTTGCGGTAGATCAAAGCGGCAGTCTGGCGGTGGCAATGGAAGATGCGGATATCTTTTTAGGAGTAAGTGCGCCAGGAGTTGTCACCCCCGAAATGGTGGCTAAGATGGCACCACAGGCGATCGTCTTTGCCATGGCAAATCCCATCCCCGAAATTCAACCCGAACTAATCTACGAGCAAGTAGCAGTAATGGCAACAGGGCGTAGCGATTATCCTAATCAGATTAATAATGTGTTAGCCTTTCCAGGAGTTTTTCGTGGTGCATTGGACTGTCGCGCAACAGCGATTACCACTAACATGTATCTCGAAGCAGCTAAAGCGATCGCCAATTTGGTTGATGATGTCACTTTGGATCGAGAGCATATTATACCCTCTGTGTTTGACTCTAGGGTAGCTAGTGCTGTAGCTGAAGCTGTCTGTCTAGCGGCAGAACAAGATCAGGTAGCACAAAAGACTAAAAACTAGTATCTGCTCGATCTGATAATTTTCGGTTGACAGAATGGTACGAGCAGACAAAATCGTAGTTGTTGACTAAGTTTATTATGGAAGACATGGAAATTCCAGAGGCAATTAGAGAAAGTACGGAATTACCCCCAAAGTCGCCGTTGCTCTCAGCTATTCCCCTATTAATTGGCATCACCTTTTGTTTCGGTGCCATCGGATTAGGCTTGTGGGGAGTATTTTCCCTTAAAAAGCAGTCTCTCCCCCCTACAGTTCAACCAACTCAACCAAAACCAGCTACTACTGAACCTCAACAACCACAGCCAGCCCCAGAAAAGATAACTACAGCACCATCAAAGAAGATAGACCTGTTGGGTCATTTACCCTATAGTGAAGCGCCAGAATCAGAATTAAGCTCAATTGGGGGCAATTTACAGCTACGAACCTCTGCGGCAGCAAAATTTAAGGAAATGCAGGCTGCCGCTAAGGCGGAGGGAATCAATCTGGTGGCTGTCTCCGCCTTCCGTAATGCTGACATCCAGGAAGAGCTCTTTTTTGGCATCAAAGAGCAGCGAGGACAGGATGCCACTAAAAGAGCCGAGGTTAGTGCGCCTCCAGGTTATAGCGAACACCATACGGGCTATGCTGTTGACATCGGGGATGGTGATGCCCCCAGCACCCATTTGGAAACAAATTTTGCTCAGACTGCTGTCTTTGCCTGGCTGGAACAAAATGCTTTAAAATATAGTTTTGAATTATCTTTTCCTGCTGATAATAAGCAGGGGGTGAGTTATGAACCCTGGCACTGGCGATTTGTAGGCGATCGCCATAGTTTAGAAACTTTTTACAAGATTAGAAATTAAAATTTAAAATACTAAATATAAATTAAGCGAATAGCTAACAGCTAACAGCTAACAGCTAAAAAAATGACCAACTTTGAAGTAGAAAAAAGAGAATGGTGGGTAGAGAGGTGGTTAGATCTACTCGATTCCTATCGATTTAAAAAACGTTTAGAAAGAGGACGCAGCTATGCCCGAGAAGGCAACGTTCTCAGTATGGAGTTTGCTAATTCTAGAGCTAAAGCAGAAGTTTTAGGTAGCGATGCTCAACCATATCAAGTATCTTTATCCTTAGATTCTTTTAGTAACGAAGACTGGAATTTTGTCATTAACAAAATGTCAGAACAGGCGGTGTTTTCAGCACAACTTTTGGCGGGAGAAATGCCTGAAACCATTGAGGCGGTGTTTACCGCTAGTGGTTTAAGTTTGTTCCCCTTTACTCTCAATGAAGTTAGATCCCGCTGTAGCTGTCCTGATAAAGCTAATCCTTGCAAACATATTGCCGCTGTCTACTATCAGTTAGGCGATCGCTTTAGCGAAGATCCGTTTATCATTTTTCAATTAAGAGGAAGGACAAAAAACCAAATTATAGAGCGCCTGCGGCAAATTCGTAGCCAAAAAGCTAAGGCGATGCCGATTGCTGCTCCCAACGCCGCTGTATCTCCTGTAGTTTCTGCCGCAGCGGTGAATGCTGAACCTGAAATAAAAGGCTTTTGGCAGTATAATGAACCTCTTGAATCTAGCTTAGTGGCGATCGTGCCACCCATGGAACAGAAAACCGTTCTTGATATTTTAGGGGAAATTCCTCTGTCTGCTAGCGATGCTGAAGCGGTAAAGCAATATCTCAATCAGGTTTACCAAACTACGGGACAACAGGCTCTAATCGCGGCATTAAACCGTTCAACTTAAACATTGAGCATTGAACATTGAGCATTGAACATTGAGCATTTTTAGAGCTTCGCTGACAAATGTTAATTAATAAATGTTAAATGTTACCTGCCGTCTCTAGGCGATCGCGATAATCTAACTCTGTAAAGGTAATTTTAAAGCAGGTACCCTGATCTAAATTAAGCTCCAAAGTTCCTTCTAACTGTCTGATTAAAATAGAAACCAGTTGCAAACCTAGAGACTCGGCTAACTCAAAATCAAATTCAGGTGGCATTCCTTTGCCATCATCTTTGATTGTCAATACAATTTTACCGCTTGATTGACGTTCCAGATTTAGCCAAATGTTGCCCTGTTGCTGAGAGTCAAAAGCATGTTCTAGAGCATTAGTTACTAGCTCATTGACAATCAAACCACAGGAATTTACCGTTTCAATATTAAGATTAACCTCAGCAATTTTAACGCTCAAACTAATTCTATTATCGGAATTAAGATGTGAAGCAGAGATATTATCCAACAGAGCTTTTAGATAGTGACTAATATTAATTTTTTGCAAATTTTCCGAGCGATATAGTTGCTCATGTACTAGTGCCATCGAATAAATTCGCTCTTGACTATTTTGGAGAATTCTAATCATCTCGGGATCTTCAATGGCGCTACTTTGAAGTTCTAATAAACTGGAAACGACAAGTAAGTTATTTTTAACTCGATGATAAATTTCTTTGAGTAATACTTCTTTTTCCGCGAGAGAATTTTTGAGTTTAATTTCTATCTGCTTGCGTTCAATAATTTCTTGTTGCAATTTATCATTGCTTTGAGCTAGAAGTGCTGTTCTTTTGGCTACTCTAGCTTCTAATTCCAGGTTAAGCTGCTTTAGTGCCTGTTGTGCAGCGATCCTTTCTTGAGCTTCTTGCTCTAATTTACTGTTAATCGACCGTAATTTAGTCTGAACCGCTTTGCGCTGCTCTACTTCCACCTTAAGCACATCATTTTGCCTGCTTAAAGTTTGCGTCATAAAACGTAATTGAAGGTGAAGTTTAATTCTGGCTAAGACTTCCGCTGGCTGAATTGGCTTAGTTACATAGTCTACCGCCCCCACCTCAAATCCTTTAACCTTATCTTCGATGCTAGAAAGAGCAGTCATAAAGATGATCGGAATGTTTTGGGTTTGAGGGTCATTTTTAAGACGACGACAGGTTTCGTAACCATCAATTCCTGGCATTAAGACATCAAGTAAAATGATACCTGGTTTGGCATATTTAGCTCTTTTCAAACTACTTTCACCATCCTGGGACACCAAAATATTTAATCCTGATTCTTCGAGATAATCAACAATAACTGATAAATTAGTTGGGTTATCGTCAACAATTAGAATATTATGATTTTTAAGATTAAAATCAAAGTTGAATCCGTTGGTAGTTAAAAAAGTATTCATAAAATTAAGCCATGTAATAATGCTGATCTTGTTGCTCGCAAAGGTCAGCCTAACTCAATAGTTTTTCAGCTAGACTGACAATTTCTTGCTCTTTAAAGCTCTGTGCTAAATACCTTAGCTGATTAGCTAAAGGAGCATAGGCTTGATCAAGCTCTTCTAGATAATCAGCATGTTGGCGAATTTTTTTCATGCTGCCTAACATTGCTAATTCATAAAGAATTTCTACTTCAGCCACTGGCGGTACAATCAATTCTTCGGTCATAGTAGTTTCGGTTGCTGATAGTTCAATTTCAGTTGTAGCAGCAACTTCTTCGTAGATCCATTCCAACTTCAGATTTTCTTGTAAGAGCTTTAGCAATTGCTCTTGTCGGAAAGGCTTTGGTAAAAAATACTTACAACCCACCATCAGGCTACGCTTACGGTTTGGTTCTAAAACGCTAGCAGAAATGGCAATAATTAGAACATTTTGCAGAGTCGGGATTTGTCTAATTTCTTTTACTGCCTCAAATCCGCTCTTAACGGGCATTACCAAATCAGTCAAAATACAGTCTGGTATCATCTCCTGTGCCAGATCTATTTCTTGCTGACCATCTTCGGCTAAGGTAATCTCAAATCCCAACGGTTGAAGCATATTCAGAATGACCGAACGATTTTCTGGCTTATCGTCCACTACCAAAATTTTGCGTCTATGTCCTTGATAACCCACGATCTTTCTCGGATCTTGAAATTTGTTAGCTAGTATGGCGGTTTTTACGATGGGAAAAGTAAGATCAAACCAAAAGTTAGAACCCCGATGCACCTCGCTAGTAACTCTAAGCTGACCACCCATATGAGCAACTAATTTTCTACTAATCGCCAACCCTAGACCGCTACCAGCCTCTCTGCGTTTTGTATCCCCTACCTGTTCAAACGGTTGAAAAATTTGTTCTAATTGTTGAGGATTAATGCCAACTCCTGTATCTATAACCTCAAACCTTAAAGTTTGCTCTGAGTTATTTTTCTGGGCTTGATCAATGGGATTAACTTTAAGACTCACTTTGCCGCGGTCGGTAAACTTGATTGCATTGCCCAGCAAGTTGAGTAATATCTGCCTTAGCCTTTTTTCATCAGCTTTAATTCCATAAGGTAAGTCGGGGGACAATAAGCATTCAAACAAAATATTTTTGGCAGCAGCTTGAAGACGGACAAGATCAGCAATGCTGTTAAAGAAGATCTGACAATTAACTTCAATGGGATAAAGCTCTAATTTCTGAGCCTCAATTTTAGATAGATCTAAAATGTCGTTAATCAGGGTCAAGAGATGATTGCCGCTGTCGTAAATAACTTTGAGACCATTTTTTTGCTGCTTAGTCAGATTACGATCGCCCTTGAGAATTTGGGCATAACCTAAAATTCCGTTTAAAGGGGTACGCAATTCATGACTCATGTTGGAGAGAAAAATACTTTTGGCTTGATTGGCTTTTTCGGCGATCGCTTTAGCCTGTTGCAGTTGCTCCAAGGTTTTGCTTAACTCTAAAGCTTTATTGGAAGCCAATAGTTCGCTACGGTTAAGAGCAGCAGCCCGCAGTTCAAGATCTTTAACCGTTTTACCCAGCTCAGATGTCATAAAGTTAAATGTTTTAGCTAAGACAGCTAGTTCATCATTACTGTTGACGGTAATTTCATGATCCAAACCACCAGAAGCCAAATACTGAGTAGCAGTAATCAGACGCTTGAGGGGTTCGGTAACTGAGCGACTCCAGCAAAAGGCAATGATACTAGTAACTACAGCAATAATTAGAGCTAACAGTAGACTTTGGTTGGTTTCTTGAGCCAATCTCTCTTTCAGAGGGGTGGTACTCAACTCCACCACAATTGCCCCCAGAACTTGTTGTCCCACCACCACAGATTTTCCCGCCACCAGGCGATCGCTTTGCCATTTAAAGATAGTGTCTTGACTCTGTAAAACCTTGATGCCCCAAGGATCTGCATCTAAGCTAAACTCACGTTCCCCGTTAATTTCGGCGTTAGCGATGATTCGACCATTTTGCTCATAAGCACGACTACGTAGTATGACTTGCTGAATGCTTAGTTCATCAATTATGTCTTGAACTAACTCTATATTTCCAAAGTAAAAGGAATCGGCGGTGGAGATGGTTAGAGTCGTCAGCAGAACTTGAGCTTCTTGTTCTAATTTATGGTGAAAAATTTTTTGATTGCGATAGAGAGAAATGCAGGTAGCAATAATGATCGAGAATAAAACCAAGCCAGTAGTAGCAAAGGTAACTTTTGTGCCTAAGGATATTTTGAGTTCTCGTCTAAACTTCCGATTCGGCTTCATTGTTGTTTTGTCCGTTGATATAGTTCTTGCATTCTGGACAAGTTCTCTTCAACGGAGAAATTATCAAATTTTTTTGTCCGATCAAATTGTTCTAAAACGACTTTTCCTGATTCTGTCTGCTCCATTCGCAATAATTGGGTAGAAATGTCCTCTACAATCTCTGAAGACATATTTGGCTGAACTAATACCAGGTGACGGGGAATTTTTTCGGTTTCTGCCAAAATGATGGTCGTGTCTTTTATTTCTGTCGGTAGTTTGTCATAGGATTGATTGTCTATTGCTGCTGCTGCTACTTTGCCACTCAACAACCATTCAATACTATTGTTATCTTCATAGCTAAAAACATAGCCTACTTGATCGGGGGGAACTGAACTATTGGCAGATCTCACTTCTTGGGGGGATAAGTCAGCCTCTAGTAGCTCACTTAATGGCAGCATGAACCCTGTAGTTGATGCAGGGTGATCAAAAGCTAACGTTTTACTTTTTAAATCTGATAAATAATTAATTTGGCGATCATCTAAAGTAAAAATTAATGAGTGATACTCAGCACTCCCTTTTTTCCAACGACGCAGGATGGGTTTTGCTTGAGCCTGATTAATTGCTTTCATTGCGGGATAGGGGCTATCAAAATATATATCTACTTCCCCTGCTTTGAGCCAAGCAATCATGGTTGCGAGATCGGGAGCAATTTTGACTTGACCCTGGTCAAACTGACTCAAATTAGCGCTGAGATAATTGGCTAGAGGTTGAAAGTTGCGAATTTCTTTACTAGGGTTATCAGAAACATCCCCCAATATAATTGTTCGCTCTCGATTTGGAGTCGACTGGGTTGCAGAGACTGGAGTCAAAGCAGTAGAATCGTTCTGACTCGGGGAGCTACAGCCTACTGTTGTTAGCAGCATTAATGTCAAACCAATAGTATTTAAAATCGGATTTTTAATCATGGGTCATAATTTAGCTATTTAATATATTTTTCGATTAAATCGACGATCGCTTTTTCTTGAAAGCCTTGAGCTAATTGCTCTAGCTGTTCGGCGAAAAGACTATATTGTGGCGCTAGTGTTTTGAGGTACTGGCTTCGTTGACGGATTTTTTTCATGTTGCCCAATAATGCTAATTCGTGTAGGGTTTTTATCTCCTGAGGTTCAGGAGCGATAATTTCTCCCCTAATAACATTTGGGTTACAATTATGCAGCTCTAACTGAGCCGTAGCCTCTGTTTGATAAGCAACACTGCTGGTTGATACTACCCAAAGTGATAGCTCGAACCAAAATGTTGACCCCAGATTGACTTGACTTGAGACATGCAGCTCACTGTTCATCAATGCTAAAAGTTGTCTGCTGATGGTTAAACCCAAACCACTACCCTCGGCATTATTATGGAGATCACCAACCTGCTCAAAAGCTTGAAAGATATTCTGAAGCTGTTGATGAGCAATTCCTACTCCAGTATCTATAACCTCAAAGCGAAACTTAATTTGAGGATATATAGAGTCGCTGCTACGGGTTAGCGGCTCTAGTTGAGTGATTTTAAGCTTTACTTCGCCACAACTGGTAAATTTGATGGCATTTCCTATTAAATTAATTAGAATTTGACGTAACCGTTTCTCATCTCCTCGTACAATCTCGGGGATAGTTGCGGGTAAATCGAAGCTAAAGGCAATATTTTTCTGTTCAGCACTAAGACGACATATTTCACCAAGATGATCCAGGAATTTAGCAAACTGGAAATCATTGCATAACAGCTCCATTTTGCCAGCTTCAATCTTGGACAAGTCAAGAACATCGTTGATTAGTGTTAGTAGATGAGAGCCACACCGTTCAATTGTGCGGTAGATCTTTTGCTCTTTATCGGTTGCGGCAGAATTTTGCAGTAGCACTTGAGCATAGCCCAAAATACCGTTTAAGGGAGTCCGCAATTCATGACTCATATTAGCCAGAAAATCGCTTTTGGCTTGATTGGCAGCGTCGGCTTTAGCAATAGCCTGATGTAATTTTAAGTTGAGTTTTTTAAGAGAGGCTTCGGCTTGTTTATGCTTAGTAATATCTTGTAAAGTTCCCAGAATGCCAATTGTATTATCATTCAAATCGTAGAGGGGAACTTTGTGTGATTCTAGCCAAATTTCTTGTCCACAGGCTAAAGTTTCAGGTTCTAGAGTCATTAATTCGGGAAAGTCTAGATCCATTACCAAATAATCGCTTCTCAACAAAGAATAGGCATTACTATTACTCCAAAAAAGCTCTGAATCAGTTTTGCCATAAATTTCTTCGGGATGATCAAAACCTAGTAACTCAGCAAATTTTAGATTGCAACCTGCATAAACAAAGTTTTGATCTTTCCAAAAAATGCATTGAGGAACTGTATCAATTACTAACTGTAATAGCTGCTGTGACTCTCTTAGCTTGGAGGTTCTTTCGGCAGCTCTTTGCTCCAATTCAAGGTTTAGCTTTTGCAATAATTGTTGAGATTGTCGTAGCTGCTCTTCTACTTGCCGACGGTCTTCAATTTCCTGCTCTAATTGCTTATTTTTGTGACTTAACTCCCGCGTATGAAGTGATTCTCTTTCTATTTGCTCCTCAAGAATATTTTCATCTTTTAAACGATCTCTAATATCCCTAACCTGAACAAAATTGTATTCTTGGTCTTCAATTTCTAAATAATTTGCTATCACTTCAACAGGATAAACATCGCCAGCCTTGGTGCGATGATAAGATTGAAGTATCAAACTTTGATTATGTTTTAAATCTTGCCAGTGATGTTGCCACACCTCTGCTTGAGTTGTGGGTTCAAAAGTATTATCAATATCAAAAACTGATAGCTCACAAATTTCGGATATACTATAGCCTAATTTCACACAGGCAGCGCGATTAGCATAGACGATTTTTCCCTTGACATCTAAATAGAAAATACTGGTGGAAAGAGATTCAATCGCCAAACTATTAAACTCTAAAATATTAGACTCTGAATTATGAAAGCGATCGCCGAATAATGTATTCATTGGCTCAACAAAACCTGACAATTTTCATCTTGCTTCTCATAACTGGACTAATGATGATAAGTAACACTGATCGCTCACAAGTAACTTGGTAAAATCAGCAATCGGTAAGGGGCGAGCAAAAAAGTATCCTTGGAATTCATCACATTTATTTTTTACTAAAAAATCTAGTTCTGTTTGCGTTTCAACTCCTTCCCCTACTACTCTCAAATTTAATTGATGTGCCATTTCAATCACAGATTTGATAATGACTCCATTTTTTTTATTATGATTAACGTCTTTAATAAAACTGCGATCAATTTTGAGAATATCAAAGGGAAATTGATGAAGATATCGCAACGAGGAATACCCTGTTCCAAAATCGTCCAGGGAAATTTTAACTCCTAGCTTTTTAATTAAATTTAGCTTTTGAATGTTGGCTTTAGTATTTTCAACTAAGATCTGTTCAGTTAACTCTAATTCGATGTGTTTGGTATCCAAATTAAATTTAGATAACAGTTGAGTAAGTTTGTGAAACAAGTTTGTTTGTTTAAATTGATGACCAGATAAGTTAACTGCTATGGTCAAAAAGCTAAAGCCAGCCAGATGCCATTGCTTAGTCTGCATAAAAGCTGATTGAAGTACCCAGTCTCCAATCTGATCCATTAACCCACATGCTTGAGCTAAGGGCAGGATTTTATCTGGTAAAATCAAACCTAATTGAGGATGATTCCAGCGAATTAAAGCTTCAGCACTATGAATTTTTCCCGTAATTAGATCGACTTTTGGTTGGTAATAAAGCTCTAGCTGTTGTTGCTCAAGAGCCTGATGAAGATCGGCTTCTAAATCTAAATCACTGTGATTACGATTAGCAACAATTCTAAATGCTGAGGTATAAAGCTGAAATTTATTACCCCCTTGTTCTTGTGCATAAAGCATAGCTTCTTTTGCTTGCTCTAATAATCTTTCACTCTGGTGATTATCAAAAGGATAAAAAGAAATACCCAAGCTTGCTGTTAAAAAGTAATTTTTATTTTCGATTGAGATAGGCTGACTTAATTGTTCAATAATTTTCTGAGCGCAATCCGATGCAGCTTGCCTTTGCTCTAATCCTGATTGCAAGATACAAAATTCACAATAATCTAATTTAATCAAAACACTTTGGTGAATTTGAGAATCAGTATTTTCTCTTAATCTTTGACTCAAGGCTTTAATCAATAGATTGCTTTTTGCTTCGCCTAAAGAAGCCAATATCCGTTCA
>JBCCDL010000089.1:0-12507 GCA_039030815.1 Cyanobacteria bacterium P01_A01_bin.83
AAAGAAAACTTGTGCGATCGCTCTCTCTTTACAGGATACGATCTTAATGGCGGTTATGCGGAATATGCCGTTGCTGATGAAGGCTTTTGCTTCGCTATTCCCGAAGGATTTCCTGATTTACAGGCTGCTCCTTTACTTTGTGCAGGGTTAATCGGCTATCGTTCTTATCGCATGATCGAAGATGCTCAGAGAATTGGGTTTTATGGCTTTGGTGCAGCAGCTCATATCCTCATTCAAGTAGCAAATTATCAGAATAAACAGGTATATGCCTTTACCCGTTCGGGAGATACTTTAGGTCAAGAATTTGCTTGCAATTTAGGTGCGGTGTGGGCAGGTGGTTCGGAGAAATTACCACCTGAAGAACTAGATGCAGCGATTATTTTTGCTCCTGTTGGCAAGCTAGTCCCCGCAGCCCTCAAAGCAGTGAGCAAAGGAGGCACTGTAGTTTGTGCAGGAATACATATGAGCGATATTCCTAGCTTTCCCTATCAAGTCTTATGGGAGGAGAGAGTATTACGCTCAGTTGCTAATTTAACTCGTCAAGACGGAGAAGAATTTCTAGCATTAGCCCCTAAAATCCCGATAAAAACCGAAATAACCGCTTTTCCCTTATCTCATGCCAACGAAGCTTTAAACGCTCTACGCACGGGCAAAATTAACGGTGCTGCTGTGTTGACCGTTGAACAATAGTTTAAAATTAATCCAGCCGATACCTTCCTGACTCCTGACTACATGCGAGACAGGAGCTATCGCTCCAAGTCGCGTCTAAGCGACGCTTGCACCGCTTCACGGTGCTGTGCCCTTTGTGACTACATGCGGCAAACTTTCGCCTTTGTGACTCCTGATTCACATAATTTCTTCTACTGCGTCCCAAGCAGCCTCGCATTCCCGTTCTATCCGTTCTTGAGGATCGAATGCCACCTGACTATGTAAGAGATTTTCATGTACTTTGGCAGCAAAGCAATCGCCAGGAGTAGGTTGAGCTACATTAGATTTCATAATCAAATCGGTAGTGGAAATCATGCCCAAAAGCTGTTTTTGAATAACTGGCGCACGAGCAATACCTGTTTCGGCAAACAACCGTGCCACGTTTTTAAGGTCTAAATCAGGATTAACCACAATACAGGGTTTGGTCATGATCTGATAGACCAGAACCGCCTCTGGATCTGCATCTTTGGCTGCTATTTTGTAAATGATGTCGGTTTCGGTGATAATGCCATAGGCTCCATCTTCTCCTGGTTCAACGATAAGAGAACGTACTCGTTTGGTTTGCATCAAGGCGATCGCATCGGCTACGGTAGCCAAACTACAAATAGAGAAGACTTTGGTAGTCATAATATCTGCTGCTTTCATTGCCATCCTTCCTCAATTATCTATCTTCACAAAACCTAAAAATGCTTAATGCCTGTAGCTCTTTACTCAACTTATAGACGATCGACTTGAGGAACTTGTGAGCATGGAGATATTGGGTTCGCTGTTCCATAAAACTTATCCATAGTTGCTCATTTTAACTAAACAAAGGTAAAACAAGTTGTTTAACTGTGGTGTTTACTTCCTGCTTCAAGCCATGACCGTCGGCGGTATCATGTCCACAGGCGTTGATTCGGATCGAACCGACCCTATTTACTATCTTGTCTTCAGGAGCTTGTTGAAGATTAATCGAACTATTAAGATCTCGACAGATATTCAATCCACAAGCACAGGTATAAAGCCGATCTTTTAACTTGAGATCGGTCTTTTTGGTTTGGCATTTACTGCATAACTTACTGCTCGGATACCACTGCTCGATAGATTCTAATACCCCTCCTGATGCGAGTATCTTCTGTTCGAGCAAGGTTTTGAAGCGGTAGAAACTGGCATCAGCAATATGAAAAGCCAGTTTCCTATTAGCCATCATGCCTTTGATGTTGAGCGTTTCTACTTTGATGTGCTGATATTTCAACGCCAATTCAGTAGTTAGTTTTTGCAGGAAGTCTTCACGGCAGTTAGCAATTTCTCTATGGAGTTTTGCTAGTTTACCGTAATATTTACGGGCATTGCTAGATACCAATTCGCCTTTCCTTCTATTGGACAATTGTTTATTACGGTTATGGTATTGAAGCTTTCTTAACTTGGTTTTCGCGCTCCTTAATGGCTTAGGAAAAGCGTATTCAGTACCGTCACTTAAAACGCAGTATTTACCATCAGTAAGATTTACATCTAATCCTACGGGTTCTTGTCTTTTGATCTTGATTGGAAGATACTTTTCGGCATTAATGGCAAATGCCACGTAGTACCTATTACCTTGTCTAGATACAGTATAGGTTTGAGCGACACACTTGGGTATAGCTTCTTTTGTTCTAAATGTTCCGAGAGTTGGTAGTTTAACTCGTTTGCCACCCGCTTGAAATACCACTCCATTAGAACCATCCACCGTAAAACTTCCAGGATGTTTTTTCTTTTTAAACCTTGGTTTGCCACCTAACCCTTTTCAGAAGCGAGTAAAAGCCATTTTTAAGGCTCGAAACGCATTCTGATAAACTCTACTAGACATTTCATTTGCCCAGGCAAAATCAGAGTTTTTCTTAGTTAAATTGTTGAATATCTTTTTGATTAAATCTATTTTCTTGTAACTACCTCCTGGGTACTCTTTATGGTCTAGCTGATCGTATATATTCAAAGCATAGTTATAACAAAAACGAGAAAAACCCAGATGCTTGTTCATCAAAGTTTTTTGCCGATTGTTTATTTTCAACTCTACTTTGATTGCGTACATAGTTCGCTTAAACTTTACTATCTAGCAAACCATATCAGTTTTTTGATTTTGACTCAAGACTAATTGAAGCGATTTGTTTTATTTGTTTTTTATAGCTTCTCAATCCATACAGTCGGCAGGAAAAAGTGTGGATTATACTCATAAGGTCTTTGACCATATCTACACCTCGCCAAAATTCGCTCTCAATCTTATTGGTATTAATTGTCGTACAAGACAAGAGGAACTTTCGGGTCGATAACTACAACGCGATCGGCAGTTACATTACCAACTACCGCACCTGCTGCCGCACCACCCAGAATTTCGCCAACACCTGCGTCGCCAAAAACCTCGCCGATAATCGTACCTCCAGCCGCACCAATAGCTGCATCTTCAGCGATCGCGCCAGCCGATCTATCTCTAGGATCTTTAACGTCTTCTAATATTGGCGAGATAGCTCTAATTCGATAGCCATAGCGATCATAAGTTACTGCTTCAGCAACATAGCGGAGTCCACCTTCAGCGGGAACGTATTTACCGACAATAGTTGCACCTTTAGGAATTACGATGCCATCGATTACAGCTCTTTCGTCGGCAATTAAGTTATAGGAATAGGTACGGTTGTTATTGAGATATAGAGTTTCTAACTGTGCGCTAGTGGCTGCAATCGAACGATTTTGAGCCGTTGCTACAGTGGGAAATAAAGCCAAACTGCCCAAAGCGATGGCTAAAGCTGTCCCTACCGAAAGGCTCGATTTATTGAGATGTTTTATTGTCTTTAACATGACCAATTTGATACCTCCTGGCGAATCGCAGCGATCGCCAAACGAAATCTATTATCTATTGGTAAACTGGACAATTTATAATTATTACTAAGCTTAAACTTTCAAAGCTAGTCAGAGAGACCCTGTCGTAAAACGACAGGGCTGACATCACGACTTCGTCAATTTTCATGAGATAACTCGTTAGCAAAAACGTTATCTATCGACGAGTTGGAGTGAGAAAATAACCACTGCTTGGCACAAATTGTCCGTCGTTTGTCTAGTTTCCCGCCGCGATCGCGGCAACAATTTTCAAATTACTTCTCTTTCTTTAATTATATCAAAAATACAGTCTCAATTTTTGTCAATAAGTTACACAAGCTTTTTCATATTTTCTAAAATAGATGAAACATCAAGTAAAACGGCACTAACTAAGTTAGGCAAATACAGCGTTAGTAGTTAGTAGTTAGTAGTTAGTAGTGATGGTTTGAAATAACTTAATAAGTATTAGTATTTCTGATAGTGTTTTACTTTTCCAATTATGTATATTATTGCCAGCAAGAGGAGCTACTTATGATAAGCGACAAATTAATTCGCGCTATGACAGACCGTGACTGGATTGACCGTGGGAAAGCAGATGCTTGGGCAGGTAAACCGAAATCTCCTCCCGAACACGATCCTACCGCTGCCAGTATGTACGATTTAGGCTATTGCGAGGGAGAAATTGAAAAACCTCCCGTATTATCAGATGAAAAGGAGCAAAGACAATGACAGAACTACAACAGCAAAAATGTGTTCCTTGTGAAGGAAATGTCTCTCCTGCCACAGCCGAAGAGATAGATCGCTATAAAAAACAGATTCCAGATTGGAATTTGACTACCGAAAATAGCGAACTGCGATTGCAACGAGTGTTCAAATTTTCTAATTTTAAAGATGCCCTGTCTTTTACCAATTCAATAGGTGAGATTGCCGAAACCCAAGGACATCATCCTGCTTTGCTAACGGAATGGGGCAAAGTTACCGTTACCTGGTGGACTCATGCAATTGACGGACTGCATCACAATGATTTTATTATGGCAGCTAAAACCGATGCGGTTTATTCTTAAGGATTGCTATCTGGTCATTATTTAAATCGAGTTTTCGGTTATACCCATGGGATCGCGATTAACCTAAATGGTAAACTGTGGGAGAAATTGGTTTTCATAATTAGGGTTTGCTGAATGAGTTTGAATAGTTGAGCTAAAGAAGGTTACAAGCATTTTGGGTACAGAAAAAAGTGAGGAGAAAAGGGCGAAAAAGCTTGAAAATTCGTAAAAGACCACAATCTTACCGATGTAAGAACTGCGGTTATCAATATGTAGAAAACCCCAAATCAAGGTCGTATTCAAATGAGGTTAAACAGTTATGTCTAAAAATGTATCTCAACGGCATGGGATGAAGAAGCGATAAGCCTACGGACAGGGCGTTAGCCCAGATTGCGCTCCGCACATCTTACAGAAACGTCGTCTTCGACGACTGGCAAAGCTATGCTTTGCGTGCTTCGCTACGCCAGAGTTACCGATATAGACCATGCCACAATTATTAACTGGGTAAAAGAAAAAGGGAAAACGCTATCTGACGAACATCAAGATGAAGAACTTCCAGAAATAACTGAAATTGATGAATTGCAAACTTTTGTAGGCTGCAAGAAGAATAAAATTTGGAGCAGCGGCTATCGCCGCAAGCGACGCTAGGACAGAGGCTTTCGCCTCAGAGCTGCTCCGCAGCGATGGACGAACGCTTTGCGTTCCAGTCTTGCCTTCGGCAAGACGATGGGGCATACGCCCCGTTCAGCGCCGTTCTTCGAGCGAAAGCTCGTGCGACGGTCGTAAATCATTGGAATCAAGGAATTCTACTCTGGACGATAGGAGACCGTTGTCACGAAACTTTTGAACGAATTTGGCAAGTTATTAGATGCTGGCACAGCTTCTGGTACGTCACGGATGGTTGGAAAGTTTATCCGATGTACATTCAACCTGAAGATCATCTTGTTTGTAAAACATACATGACTAGGGTTGAGGGTGAAAATACTCGTCTTCGTCACTATTTAGCTAGACTGCATCGAAAAACTCTCTGTTACTCCAAATCTCTAGATATGCTCAAGTATTCTATTCGCCTGCTGTTATTTTATTTGAGATTTAAAACTGTACCTGCTTCGGTTTAAAACATTACGCATTCACCAACGCCACCTAAATCTAGATAAAACTAATTTTAATACTATAGCGTTTCTCAAATAAGTGAGGTACATTAATTAGGACGCGATGTCGCCATCGCATGGCGACATTAATGAGGACACGTCGCCACAAAGGGCTTGCCCGCATGTACTTGGTTCAGGCGCTCGTGATGTCCGTGCCGTCCGTTCGGAGTGAGAGAAAAGTTAAAACCTTTTACCCTTTACCCTTTACCCGCAGGTTCCGATGATTTAAAATCATCGGCTTGCCTGCGGGCGCATTCGGAAGGGGCGCACGCACAAGGTGCGAAGTCGTCGAAGACGACGATCTGGGTGCGAAGCACCCTGCGTCGGAGCTTGCATCCGACTTTTAAACGCCCCGTCGCCTTTTACCTGACACAACCGAGGTGTACCTCATTAATACGAGAATGGCTATATTATTTGCTTCTCGTCTTTTCCTCTAATAAGGAAATTTGCTTTAGCTTTATCGGTAAGGGCTGCTGTTTCAATTGAGCCAGCTCATGAATGATCTGCTGCTGTTGGTGCTGAATCTGATCCAAACGCTCTAATACTGACTGTAACTGCTCAGAATTATGATTAACTTCATAACTAGTTACTGTAGTTTGATTTACTGTCTTAGATTTAGATTCCCAGCCGACCAAGAACTTGAGCAACATCAAAGGCGATCGCAAAATCCACAGCCACATGCGATCTATCGTATTGGCGATCGCTCGATAAATTGTCACCAGCAAGCGAATAGTTAAGATAGCAGTTAGTAAACCGACAACTAGGCTAATTAGGGGATGGTTATACATCCAGGCGATAGAGGGATGAGTGTATAGCCAATTATTGAAAGAAGCTCTAATTGAGTTGGTGACACTATTAGTTACGTAACTGTCCCAAGAAATGGTGTTGCTCACTAATTCATCTAGCGCCAATGATGATTTTGCGCTGATGGAGTTCAATTTGTCGGCGAGAATTTCAGATAACACGGCGCGCCTCGGGTTAAAACTCTACTCTAGCTAATGATATGAGATGTCAGTGGAGATTAGATAAATCAATTTTTGTAGAAACCCTAATATTATGGATATGAGAAAAATCTAAATTAGTTAAATCTATTTTTAACTGCTGCCAGAGATGAATAACATTGTCAACGGTATAACCTGCTTTACTCTCTTAAGCTTTTTTTGATTCCTCAATAATTTGACTTTCATGATGCAGGTAATCTTTAATTTCGGATTTTCTCAAAGCATGGGTAGTTAGTAATTTGTCAGTTGCTGTCTCCTTTTGGACAGCTACTTTGGTAATTTGCTGTTCGATTAAATATTCCATCACTAATGGCTGTTGAGTAAATCCCTCATTAGTTTGTTCGATAAGCGATCGCCTTTTGAGGGATTTAATTGCTTCTAATAGTTTTTTGAAGGAAACAGCTATTAACAAATCTTGCTTTAATTGGTTTAATGTAAACGGTTCTCTTTCAATTGCCAGCCAGTACATTATTTTTTGTTCCAAGTCCGACAAGCGCTCAAACTGTTCTGTCAGCAAGTCTTCAATATCATCAAAAGCAATTATATTTTGTTGGAGAAATTGCTCGATGTCGCCATTAAATAAGTCCTTAATCGTACTAGCGACTATTTTAAATGCCAGAGGATTACCACTATAGTTACGGGTGAGAGTTCGCCAACTTTGAGAAGAACCATAAAACCTACCTTTCAACTGACAAATAGACTGACAGATATCTGCTGACAAACCGCGAACCGAAAATGAACGAACTGGGAAACCACCTCCTTCTAAGCTGGTAAATTCTTGCGGTTTTTCTCGGCTAGTTAGTATCAGGCAACTTTGATGGGAAATTTCTCCCAGACGTTTAAATAGCTCTTTATATCCTTCGTATCCTTGATGATAGCGACCACAACTAGTTCCACTTTGTAAGATCGTTTCGCCATTATCTATTACCAGCAAACAGCGATTTGAGCGCAAATATGTTACCAATTTAGAGATGCTAATACCAGTATCGGTTGGTAAATTCTGTTTAATTTTAATTTCTTGTTGTTGCGATAAAAACTGAATAATGCCAGACAATAGTTCGGCTATTGAAGGTGCATTACGCAGCGATCGCCATACTAAAAAATCGAATTCTGAAGCAACCTCTTGAGCTAATCTAACGGCAAGAGAGGTTTTTCCAATTCCCCCAATACCAAAGATACCCAACAATCGACATTTATCTCCAACTACCCATTGTTTTAAGGTAGCCAATTCATCATTGCGCCCATAAAATAGAGAAACATCAATCGCTTCTTCCCAGTCTCGATGCTGATTTGGTCTTGTGTTGGTACCTGTAGCAGATTGCTGTTGTTGCTTATGGTATCTTTCAAAAACTTGTTTAAAATTTTGTTTGGTGACTTTTTGTTTAAATTCTCGGGATAGTTGCTGCCACAATTTAGCACCATTATCTCTGATGTACTCTTCGGTATAACCAGATTTGTCAGCAATTTCTCGATAAGTTTTACCTTGCCAAGACTGGTAGAAAATTAACTCTTGAAGAGAACTAATAATTTCTTGCTTAAAAAAGCTGTTGACTATTTCCAATGCTTCATCAAGAATCATGATACCAACTCGATAAATTTTAATTAAACAAAAATATTGCCCAAAATTTTTGCCAACAAAAATTACTTTGCTCAAGCTACTTTTAGAAAAACAGATTTTCTTTACGCAGGTTTAATGACGTTTAATCATCCTGCGTTTACATAGATTAACAATGTTTTGGGTCAAAATGAATATTGAAATCTTCTAAAATAGAAAATTTTATCTTACATAATCTTACGATCGTAAATTTGTGTTTATGCTCGCCTCTTAATGAATTGAATTATTTGCGCTTCTAAGATGCAGTTAGTTAAAACCAACAAAATCTTACATTTTAGAGGCAAATTACCTACATCCACCTCTTGTTATTCCTTTGCTGACAATGATATTTCCTTAATTAAGCTCTTAATTAAATATTCACCGAGAGCTTTAACACATAGGAGAACAAGCAAAATGAAACGGGAGCAAATGAACTGTGTAGATAAAAGGCTTAATCAAGCTAGACGGATAAAATTTTTGAGTCTGCTCTGTGATCAAAATTCTCTAGTAATAAAGATTGCTATCGAAGCAGCAAGGTATTTAGGTCAGGTTTGCCAGCAAGATTTTGCTCCTCAAATTTAAATGACCATAGTCACAGTTTGACCGTTATGTTCTTTTTATTGAAAAAAGACTAGCGAGAAAAAAAATTTATTGTTTTTGTCAAATTTATAAAATTACATCGGGAAAATAAAAATATTATGCCAGCAAGAACTAGCGGAAGCAGAACTAATAATTTTGATCTAGATTATGAATTTGTTTTATCTGATACACCTGATGAGCAGTTTAGCAGTGATGATATAACCACTTTTGTAAACGCAATCAGTAATTTCGAGGGTGAATTTACAGATACAGATAGTGACGAATTTGCTATTGTTACAGATGGTTCCCCCGACATCGAAGTATCTAATTTAACATTAGATTTACAAGCAAGACATGTTGAAGCAGGGACTACTCCTACTCGCTTTGATGGCAATCTTATAACCGAATCTGATACTGATTCTGGAGCGGTCGATAGTCCTCTTGACACAGCTCGAATAGAATACAAAATCGGCAATACATTTAGTAATGAAAACGGAGAGCTAACTGAATTTGTTCTGATTATTGAAGATGAAGATGAAGTAGTTGATGGTTTTCAAAAAGATGGAAATACTATTGATATTACGAGGGCTACAACTGATCTTAGTTATATAGTTGAAGAAGGTTTATTTAGCTTAATTGATGGTATTCGCGTGAGCGGATTGGATGATGGAGATGGTTCAAACCAAAACGTGATTGTCTCTACAGAAAATGAAGTTAATAATCTCATTTTAGTCACAGATGACTCAGCTACTACTGATGTAGACACAACCGTTGCCATAGATATATTAGCTAATGATAGCGTCCCTGACGGCGATATTATATCTATTGAAAGCTTTGATGGGACTTCAATCGAAGGAGGTATAGTTACCCTCGATGATAACGGTACTTCAGAAGATACTAGCGATGATCTCTTAAGTTATACTCCCGCAGATGGTTTTATTGGTAGTGACAGTTTCGGCTATACCATTACCGATGGCACCGATACGGCAACTGCAACTGTCAACATTGAAGTGGGGGAAGACCCAAACTTAGACCTAGACCCTATACAAGCAGAAGATTTAAACCTTACTACATATCAAATAGAAATTTTTTCTGAAATTGAGACTAATGATGATACTGAACCAGCAGATGCTACTGGTATTAGCCTTTTAGGTGCTACAGATATTGCTGGTGTTGCTAGTCTAAATACTGGTGATTTCTCAATTACTCCTGGAACTTACGATTTAACACTCAGTGTCTTCGATGAAAATGATGGTAATGCTGAGATAGACGTTTTACTCAATGGTACTTCTGTATTTGAAGGTGACGATCCTCTAACGATCATTAATGAAACAGAAGAAACAATTAGTGGTCCTATAATGCTCACTGAAGATACAAGCAGTGGTTTTCCTACTGAAGATGTTCGTCGAGAATTTATTATTCAAGGCATAGAAACAACAAATCCTACGGACATTATTTCTATCGAAGGAACTGCGGATGGTAGTGAATGGGCAAGAATTGATTTTATAGAATTTAGTGTTAGTGATGTGTAATTTATATCGCTAATCTGCTTAATTGTTTTAACTAAAAAATCAAATGATATAAGTTCCTTAAATTTGGCTAATTTAAAGAGCTAAAAATATAGCGTTTCTCATAGTTGTAAGGTATAAGTTAAATTCTGGTTTTTGTTGATTGTTAATTGTTGATTGTTGATTGTTGATTGGGTGTACCTCACGAAATCTAGAATTGCTATAAATAGTTTTTCAGATTACCTAAAGAAATTTTAAATTTAATTTACAGCTAGACTGTTAAATCATTTTTCAGGCTAATTACCTACATATGGTAATACTTCTGCTTCGGTATAAATAGCAGCAATAGTTTTTTTAAAACCCATAAATATTCACAAAAATGCGACATTGATTGTCGGGGAGTTTTCCAGTGCAGCAAAGTCTTTCTCTACCTCTATCTTTAGTCTTTTTAGCTGGAAGCTATTTGTCATACACTCCAGCGATCGCTCAAATTACTCCTGATGGTACTACATCAACTACAGTTAATGTCAATGGAGATATAGTTGAGATTAATGATGGTGACATAGCTGGAGGTAATCTGTTTCATAGCTTTCAAGATTTTTCTGTTCCCAATGGTGGAGAAGCCGCCTTTAATAACCCAGACATAATTGAAAATATTTTCTCGCGAGTTACTGGGGGAAACATGTCTAATATCGATGGTTTAATTCGTGCTAATGGTAATGCCAATTTATTTCTGATCAACCCTGCGGGAATTATCTTTGGTGAAGGAGCGAGGTTAGATCTTGGCGGTTCGTTTTATGGCAGTACGGCAGATAGTATTTTGTTTCCCGATAATATAGAGTTTAGTGCTAGTAATCTCAATTCTCCTGTACTAACAATTAATGCTCCCATTGGTTTGGGATTTAGAGATAATCCAGGAGAAGTTATCAATCGTTCTCAAGTTACAGATGATACTGGTGAAGATTTAATCGGACTAAGAGTTACAGAAGATCAGACTCTAGCATTAATTGGTGGTGATGTATCCATCGAAGGTGGCTTAATAACAGCCTTTGGAGGACGGATTGAGTTGGGAAGCATTCGAGAAAACAGTAACGTCAGCTTGACTCCAATTGGAGGAGGATTTGATATTGGCTATGAAGAAGTTGTCGCCTTTAGAGATATTAGTTTATCTAATGCAGCTTTGGTAACAGTTAACGATGCTAATACTACCGATATTGAAGTTCAGGGAAGAAACATCAGTCTGAGCCAAGGTAGTCTTATTGGAATCACAGGGCAAACTGGCAAAATCGACATTAATGCTTCCGAGTCTTTATCATTAGATGGGAATGCTGCCGAAGTAGATCTTGGGAATTTTCCCACAGCAATTTTTAGTAGGGTTTCTGGTGATTTTACCGAAGAAACACCCAGTATAAATATCGATACATCTAAATTATCACTTACTAATGGTGCCCAGATAGAAGCCAATAACGATATAGGTGCTGTTCAAGGAGTTGATATTAATATCAATGCTTCAGAAATAATTTTGGAGACACTATTTGAAAGGGATGGTTTATTTTTCGTCCCAGTTATTGCAAGTCAAGTTTTTGAAGAGGGTACGGGAAATGGAGGAAATATAAATATAACTACCGCAACCCTTACTTTAAATGATGGAGCACAGATTACGACAGATACTTTTGGTTCAGGCAATGGTGGAGATTTAATCGTTAATGCTTCTGAATCGATTGAACTTAACGGTACTATTCCAGATGAGATTAATACTCCTAGTGCTTTATTTGCCAATGTGGGAATTCCATTTTTTCCCATTTCCAGTGCTGGAAACGCTGGAGATATTACAATAAACACCCCTCAGTTGACCGTCAGCAATGGAGCTCAAATTGCTACAACAGCCCAAAACAATGGTAATGGAGGTAATATAACTTTCAATATATCTGATTCCATCTTAATTACTGGTACTTCTCCTAGCGCAGAATTAGGAGGAACAGGTAGAAGTGGGATTTTTGTTAATGTAGAACCATCATTTGAAGAGTTTATAACTGATTTTGATACGGGAGAAGAGACTTTAACTGGAGAAATAATTCCGACTACTGGCAATGGAGG
>JBCCDL010000090.1:0-12403 GCA_039030815.1 Cyanobacteria bacterium P01_A01_bin.83
CTCTACCATATTGAATTTCCGTAGCCTGAAGAATAGCCAGCAGTTCTTCGGGAGTTTGTTCTACCGATAGTATCGCGCAGCCATTAAGATAATCAGGTTGTGCATCAGGTGTGCCAACAGGCTTGGTTTGGTACCAGCTAGATGTCTGGTTGAGAGTGATTCCAGGAATTGTATTGAGTGCATTAAGAGAACTCTCTAAAATATTTAAAGAGTTGCCCTGATTACTGCCTAAAGCGATCGCACAATCTACCATAATACCCAAGGGTGTGAATTAGCTTCGTTGAAAAGTTATTAGTCATAGGAATTGGTAATTCCCTAGTTTATCTCGATTCCTATTTATACCTAAATATAAACTGATTTACCTACGCATTTATTATTTAATCTAGTCGTAAAAGAAAGTGTCGTTAGTCTCATATATTCAGACTTAGGGTTATCAAAAATGTCACATTCAAGATCGATCACTATCCAAATTTGTCGTCGTGCTGCATATTTAATGCTTAACAATTCTTTCAAGCACAGTAAAGTAGCTGGCGATCGCCCAAGTTCTATGACTTTAGAACAGAAATTGCTAAACCGTTGTTATCAGATAAGTTAAGTCTGAATCATGAATAATCTTCAGTTAACTTGATTTTAAGACTATTCGATACAGTATTTTCACAACAGCTAAGTTTATCTTAGTGTTGTCAGAAATTTAAAATAAATAACCATAAAAAATAAGGTGTCAATCCTGTTAATTGTGATTGATCACCACCTTAAATCACTCATTTTCGGGAAAAACGGTATGAAAACCTCAAATTTCTTAGATCAATATGCCTATGGTAGGCGCAATTTTCAAAACATCCAAATAGGCAATTTGGATTTAAGTTGGAAAGATTTACAGGCGATCGACTTGAGTTACTCCGACTGTAGAATGTCGATATTAGAAGGTGTAAACTTGACCGCAGCTTATCTGGTGGAGACTAACTTTTCGCGGGCAGATTTAACCGCCAGTAACCTTTATTACGCTAATTTATGTGGTGCTGACTTGAGCGTTGCTGACTTGCGCTTCGCTAATTTGGTTCAGGCGAACTTATTTGGTGCTAATTTGCGGTGTGCTAGTTTGACAGGGGCAAACCTAAGTGGGGCAATTATGCCTGATGGCACAGTCATGCCTAACAACATCATTTTACGTCAGAGAAAAGCATTGGAGTTAGTTAAACAATTTGAATAGCAACAACGCCTTGCAATATTGCTTGTTAAGATTCTTGAGACGCTGTAGGTCATCAATCTTAATCAAATCATAATTGATCCCAAGTATCGATCTACTTATGTTATTGGTTTGATTGTTGATTCAGCTTATCAGGGTCTATGTTTAAAAAAATACTGCTAATTGATGCTTTTTTAATCAAGCAGCTAACGGTATGTGTCGTTACCCTTTTTCTGGTTATTGCCTGTCATTTTGATACTCAATTACAGACCGAAAAGATCGGATCTAGGCGATCGCCATTTGAAACCAATATTCTCCGCGTTTGGTGGGATAAAGGTTATTACCCAGAAGAGGATGAAGCACTACAAACCTTGGTCAATAATTGGATTGAGCAAACTAACAATCAGGTTAAGCTATCTTTTTACACCAATGATGAACTAGCTCAAAAAACACAAAGAGCTATTCAAGCAGGAGATCCTCCCGATATTTTAATGAATGATGGTGGCGATCGCACTATTGCGGCATTAGCCTGGCAGGGAAAGCTGGCTGACGTTTCTTTAGTGATTGAACCTGTCAAGAATATTATCGACGACACAATGTTGTCTAGCGTTTATTTATATAATCAAGTCGAACAAAAACAGAGTTACTATGCGATTCCTATTCATGTCAGTATTCCCCACATATTTTACTGGCGTAATTTACTAGAGCAAGTAGGCAAAAGTGATGGCGATATCCCTCAAGATTGGGATGGTTTCTGGCAGTTTTGGCGACAAGCACAACAAGATTTACAAGCCACAACGAAGCGGGAAATTTATGGCATTGGTTTACCCCTGTCGGTGGCTGCGGTAGATACTTACGAAATTTTTGAACAGATCTTAGAGGCTTATGATGTTGCCATTGTCGATCCTCAAGGCAACTTGCAGCTAGACAGTCCAGCAGTGCGACAGGGGATTATTAACTGCCTACAATGGTATTCCCAATTTTATCTTCAAGGTTATGTGCCACCAAGTGCCGTAAATTGGCTCAATCCTGATAATAATCGTAGTTTGCTCAATCGACAGGTCGTCATGACCCCCAATAATTCTCTCTCAATTCCTGCGGCATTGGGCAGAGATTCCCCAGAATATCAAACACAATTAGTAACCGCACCCTATCCGCAAAAACCCAGTGGCGAATCTATGAAATATATTGCTTTGGTGCGACAGGCAATTATTTTAAAAGATGCTATCAATCAAGAATTAGCTCAGGAATTTTTATCCTATCTAATTCAACCTGAAGTCATAGGTGATTATCTCAAAGCCGCAGGAGGACGTTTTTTTCCTGTCAATCAGCAATCATGGTCAGATCCATTTTGGACAGATCCTCAAGATCCTCATCTGTCCACTGCTGCTCAACCGTTTCTTAATCAGCAAACTAGACTTTCTAATACGTCATTGAATCCAGCCTATAGCCAAGTTTTACAACAGGGAATTTGGGGACAAGCTTTAACTCGGATCGTCGTAGATGGAGTAACCCCAGAAACGGCAGCAGAGGGGGCGATCGCCCAAATTAAGATGATCTTTAGTCAATGGGATTAATAGCATTTTAGTGTTGTCGTTCATTTCATAATTGACCCTATGACCGATACTATTGATTAAGTGGGCTTAATTACATTAATTGAGCTTGAGGGTTCGTTCTGGTTCTATGTTAAAAAAACTATTGCGTTACTATGCTTCGGTCATCAAGCAGTTGACGGTATGCATCGTTACCCTCTCTTTCGCTATTTCTTGTCACTCTGATACTCAATTACACACTGAGAAAATAGAGTCTGGGCGATCGCCATTTGAAACTAATATTCTCCGTATTTGGTGGGACAAAGGTTATTTTCCTGAAGAATACGAAGCAATCGGCAACTTGGTAGATGACTGGGTTGAGCAAACAAATCATCCAGTTAAGTTATCGTTCTATAGCTCTGGCTAATTCATCAATTTGATTCCTCCTAACAACGGGAGCATACCATTTTGTCAGAAACACACTGTATTTAATGACGTAACCCTGATTCTACTGTCCATCGCGAAAAATATATTTGCCGAAACGGGATGCTCCCTGCTCAAACTGCACTAATTTTACTTTTACCTCATATTTTACTTCTGTCTCTTTTAAATCAGTTACAGACAGTTGTTCCCTGGTTAAACGATAGAGGTTTTGATTTTTCTCTGATTAGGTGCAAGATCTGAGTAAAATACTCTGTGCCAGGAAAATAAGTATCGCGTAACCTATAAGTATAAAATTACATAAGTAGTGACTCTAATTCTGTAATTATTGAGGGTTAAAAAGTTGAGGGGTAAGTCCTACCATCTTCCCCAAAATTTTTCGCTCTCCTACAATAAGCGAAATATAACTCTCCCTGGAGACTTATTATTGTCAATGCTAGCATATACTCGCAGACATATTTGTACCTCTCCTGGAATACCCCCAACCTCTAATTGCAAGTCATAATCTTTAGATGAAAACTTGCGGATATCGGCATATAGTCCTGATAATTCTTTAATCCGCACATCATGATCTTTTTCTTTGGCTTCTTGAGCAACTTTCCTAAGTATGCGTCGTGTTTGCTTTTTTAAATTGCCCCACCAGGAGTCATAATCCGCAGGTGGAATAAATATTAGGGAGTGTATTGCCTCGTCTACGGCAATCCAACTATTGAGAAGTGATACTGGATCTTTATCTGCATTCTTTTGAGCCCGTAGTACACGCCCAAAGCGTTGTATGAGAACGTTAATGTACTTTTGCCGCTGTTGGAATTTAGTATATAAATGTACTACACCAAACTTATGTACAGTTTCTAAAGCATGGTGTAAATCTGGTTCTAATTCAGTAAAAGTTATACAAATAGATACAAGGCTTGCAAGTAAATAAAGATCTCCAGACAAATCCTTAGACAAATTCTCAGATTTAATTGTCTGTAAAACTAGTGAATCTAAAGGTGCTTTATTAGACAAGCATAAACCTTCCGCCTGGATGGTTCCTTTTAGTCCAGGAAAAATAATTTGATCGTCTTCATAAGGAAGTGGCTTCATATTCGATGTATCAATTTCAACTCCAACATCTTGAAACACTTGCTTAATTTTTTCTTGCCAAAAATCAGCTCTCTTTTTTGGAAGGCGTAATAGTTTGCGTTGAATCTCGTTCCATAAATCCGCATATGTTTGACTTTTTAGTTCAATTTCTCCCAGATATTTTTGTAATTCTTCGTCAGATTTAAAAGTCTGCTTAAATTTGTCTAATTTCGATTCATCAGCGGGTGTAAGATTGGATGAAGTGCTAGGAGCCGATGTCAATTGTTGCATATCTTCCGAATTTGAATTCTTTGAAGTTATAACCTTGTTCTGACTTTTGTTTGTGGTTTTAACTGGAGAAGCGGGTTGTAAAATATTATGGAATTCTTGCAGCACATCTTTACATATCTCGGCTCCAGAGTCTTTTGGAAATCTTGTGGGAGCTTTATTTAAAAAAGATTCTATTTCTTCTAATTTTATCTGTAGAAATTTAGCTATGTGAGAATTCTTCATACCTAGTAACTGATGTATCTTCTCCATAAATATTGCCTCTGGTTATAGGTTTACTAACCTGAACTTCTCCGAGCAAATGTACTCAAAATCCTTAAAGTCTTGTTAGCCAATTAATCTAGCTTCTGATATTGGAAAGGCATCTCTTGCGCTAGGATAGTAATGGATGCCGCCAAAGGGGCAGCATATTAAAAAACTTTGAAAATTGCTCTGGATAAAATTCAGCTTTTTTTGCTTGGGAAAAGCTCGGATTAATGTGTACCAGAAAATGGATCGCGCTCTATATTAACTTCATTGGGTTGCAACTCCAGTTGAGCGCGAAAAACCGATCCTTCTTCCTTAAGGCCTTCTTTACTTTCTGCTTCGAGGTAGGGTACTTCACCAGCGTGTATCCGTAGAATACCATTTTCATCGAGACTAGCGCGATATTGGCAAGGGAGTTCTGTACTTACATCTGGTTTGTCGAGTTCACCAATTCTGAGCCATTTTTTTTCTTTTGTTTCGGCATCTATGTCACAGATATAGAAGGTGTGCTTGCCACTCACGGGAAAATTAGGCAAAGGTTCACTAATTAAACCATTTAATGGCGGCTGGGAATTGTTGCTGTGGTGAAACTTTTTAAGATTTTTAGTATCGTCTTTGTTGGTCTGGGTATCATCCTTAAGGTTTCTAAAGACCACTTCAAAGACCATATGATAAGCATCTTGCTTATCTAAAATCGCTGATTCTAACACATTGACAGCAATATCCCCATTCTTTAATTCTTTTTCGGGATTATAAACATAAACATCCCACTGCAATTTTCCTTCAGAAAATAGTTCTATATTATTTGTGTTTGATTCCTGCTCTTCTTGTGTGTTTGATTTCTGCTCGTTTTCTATTACTTTTTTGACATTAATCCCATCACCATCAATTAAATAATGAGGCTCTCCTTGACAAAGGAGAATGTTAATATTCAACATGGAATCAATTTCAAATTGAATTTTGATATGTTCTTCAAACCACCTTTCGGTAATTTCAGGCATCCAGTGTTTGAGTTCGGAGCATAGTTTGTTCCCATTGAAGTCGCCCCAAAATTGTAATGCCCCTTTTTCATAGTCTTGACGGTAAATAATGTTGCTTAATTGTATACCTAGCCACTGTGTGCGAACCTTTGCGACTTCATCTTTGGGAGAAATTTGATAAAGTTCTGTTCCTGCGTTAAATATCGGCAGCAAAGATTCGTCTTGGGTTTTTCGTTTAAAGTTACACGGCAGATAATAAAACAGGTTTTGAACATTAATACGCAGCTGATTAGCTCCCTTACGCAGCAAAGGTTTAGCATCTTCTGGAGAGAATTTCAGTCGTCTCATATTTTCAGCATAGCAAGCTCCAGCAGAAGTCCCTTGCTTGGTAAATTTTGGATCGAAGGTAATACGCTCTGGATTCCACACGAAATAATCGGACTGACTAAATTGTTGGTAAATTTCACGCTCAACTAGATTGAGATTGCAAGTTTTACCAGATAAAATCAACCAATCAACTTTTTCTGTTTCTGTTTTCTTTGGTTGGGTGTCATCTTCTTCGGTGATGTCTTCTTCGCTGTTATAATCATCATTATTATCCTCATTGTCAGCCAAGCGACTTTCCATCAAACCCTTAGCAATGCTAACTGATTCTTTGATTACCGAATATGCAGCTCGTTCAAATTGTTCTCTGTTTATTTCGACACGAAGGTTATTAAGACTTGGTTGATTTTGGGTATTAATATCAACTTGATTTAGCAGTTCAGAAATGTCCTGCTCGGTGAGAATAAAATTTGAGATAAAGCCTTCTTTTTGTGGTTTTTGTCCTAAGTCAATTTTAGCCTTCTCCGCATGATCCCAGAGGGTATAAAAAGTTTGCAAGCGTCCGGGAGCATTTTTCCAACGGGTGGGTATTACTTTCTCCGCAGTATCTAAAGCATCCTTGTAAGCAATAGAATCATTTTCTGGATAGTCCTTATCTATACATTTCAACAGTGAGCCTTGTTTGTATTTGTTACCTTCTAAAAAGCGCTCGTCCAAGGTAGAACTATTGAATTTGTCATTTTCCTTTTCACCCGTTGCGATTGCACTTAGTACAGAGTCAGCTATTGCCACTTTGAGCAATCGAAATATTCGTAGAGTAATTAATTCCCCGCCTAACTGTAAATGACCAGAAGATCCTAACAGTTTAGGAGTAATTTCATAATACCGTCCCCCAAGACCCCTTTCTTTATCATTCTTAAATGATGGGGTAATATCCGACAAAGTTAGTTTAATCAAGGCTATGTCAGTTGTTCCCCCACCAATATCCACAACAAGAACATTTTGTGACCATTTATTTCCTTCCCGGCGACAACGGGTTTTAAAGGACTCAATGCCGATATTCATGTAGCCACCAAATTCTCGCCAGAGAAAAAACATGACCACAGCAACAGCTTCATCATAGGCGGTTTGCACATCATCAATACCAAGCTTTTCTACAAGCTGCTTCACCTGTTTGCGAACAATTGGTGGTGCTATTGTTGGGTAAGTTACTACTGCTGTTTTAAAATCTCCTATAGAAAACCTGCGTTTTGCATTTTCACGGTAGCGTTTGGTTAACTCAATTAACTGTGCCCAAGCAGCTTGAACCAGCTGGTTAACTTTTATGTTGTTTGATGTTCCATCTACAGTAACTTGAAATTCCTTGTCTTGACCAAAATAACGTTTAGGTGAGTGGTGAAATTTGCTGATAATTTCTGACAAGGAACCATTTTGTTGTTGAGCTATTGCATTATTTCTATTGATTTTTACTCGTGTACTCATCTCGATTTCTAAAGGGGACAAATTAGTAATTTCCAACTCGCTGGGAATTTCTATACTGCCAGTATTCATGTCGAGAACAATTGGGAACAGACTTTGGGATCTTAGGGCAGGTATGCGGAAAACCTGGTGATATATTTGGTAAAGTTTTTTGCTGACAGCTTGACGAAATTCTTTAGTTTTGCCTAAACACAGTTCGATTTGGCGAATAGCTTCTAAACTTTGCTCCTTGCTGCCACCTTTAAAAACTTTATGCACATCTGATGGTGGTTCTATTTCCAGACTTTTACCGATTTCATTAATAAACTTGTTCCACTCCTCGGGGGAGACACCTGGTAAAGCTTCATTGGCAGGTAAACTAAGCCATTGAGCCAAAAGTTCAAACAATCGTGTCTCTTGCTCTTGTGGCAGGATGTCTGTAATTGTTACTTCTTTTGGATCGAAGAGTGTAACCGTAGAATTAGATGTGCCAAAATCTATCGCAAACCAACCGGGAAATCGTTTTACTTCTTGAGTCTTTTCATTTGTTGGTTGAGTCTTTTCATCTGGCGGTTGAGTCGTTTGATTAGTAACATTTACGGACTCATCCGTAGGTTTTGGTCGTTCGGGTTTTTGTAGTAGGGGGGGTGGAGTATTTTTGTTTCTCGTGGCTGGGTTCTGATTAGTCATCATGTTGTTTTCTGGTAATTTAGGCATTTCTTTAGGTTCAAAACTTTGATCAATATTATTGGGTTCTGATGATTTATTCCTGTGAGCAGAAGATGTCGGTTCTAATTTTTTCTGTTTCAAAATGTATAATTTTACCCCCAAGATAGCTAATATGGCGCTAAAAATGACTAATATTTTTCCCAAGATAAATGATATTAATCCATAGGTGAAAAATAATATCAACTTGAAGCTAATTTGCAAATATCTCATTTTTTACTCTAACAAGAGTAATAGAACTAACTTTAGACGATAAGTCCTCAATTAATACCCTTCGGAATTAAAATATTCTATTCCAACCTATAAAGCAGGTTTAACTTTTATCAGGACGAGAAATAAAGACAATTTTCGACAAAATTTCTGAAATTGGGTCATCTTTACTCTCTTGTTCATCCTTTGCAATATACCTTAGTAATGCATCTTCTTTTAAAAGTGTATTTAGTTCAGGAAGAAACTCATCTAATATATTCACAATCTGCTCCTCCACTTTCTTATTAATTTTGCTTACATACTCAATTAGCTGTAGACTTATGGCAGCAGTTATCTCATCCCGTAGCCGTTGCACCAGAATAAGTTGGTTAAAGCTTTGGGGATTTTGATTTATTTTGCCGTATTCTGGTGCCCATTCAAAAATTTGACCATTATTGTGATTATGTTGTTTATCCTCATATGCGAGAGGAAATGCAGTTGCTGTTTCAATAGGTTTTTTGTCTTCAAAGGCTTTTTCGATGATAGATTCTTGCCATTTTTTAGGGTCGTAACTCTGATCCAAAAAAGAAAATAGCTCGGCTTGCTTACCACCTAATTTGTTCTCGACTTCTGTGTACATTTCTTCAATTTTGTCATCTTCTTGAGGGAGAATTTTCTTAAGATGAGCGATTTCTTCAGATAATTTTTTTGACCGCTTATCTAACAACTTTTCAACTGCTTTTTTGATGCAGTTATCGGCAAATTCTTGTAGTTCCTCAACAGTTTTTTTAAATTCCTCATAAAAGTCATCACTTTTAGTAGGAATTTTATCAGCGCCACGCTTTCTTTTAAGAAATCCACTATTACCTTTATTTCTAGATGAGATTAGGATTCTGCCATTTTTTGCTCTACTAAACAGCAAATTCCACTGTTTCCAATCGAGTATTCTGTAAGTTACTTCATCTTTAACTACATCGCTAACAGCAACTTTTTTCTCATATTTGAGCGGTTCTTTTCCTAACTCATTATCTTTAAAGCGATTGTAGCTTGAGTACATTTTGTCCAGATAGGAGCGCAAGTTCTTCAAATCTTGACTTTCTTCGATCAATTTATGCTCTTCTTTTAATATCTTTCTGAGTTGCTGTTGTTGTTCATCCAAATTATCTGCAGCGCGACTACTCGCTTCATGATTTTGCTTCAGGGCGTGAGCAGCTACATGCTTAAGCAGCAAATTCCGTAGTTGATCGATACCACCGTCCTGTGCAAAGTAACCAAGCTGTTTACCTAGAGAACTGCTTGAATTTCTTGGCAAAATCTCGCTTAACCTTCTCCACTTTTGACTCATTTCCTTGGACAAATTCATCAAATCGGGATTGTCCAATTCATCCGCTAAGAACTTATCAGAACCTGCTTGCACTGTTTCTGGGGAATTTTCTTGTAAAAATTTTAGAGCCATATGTTGGTCTAAAAAGACGATGTTTTCTTTTTCGCTTCCAAGTCTTTTTGCATCATCAATAAAAGCATTAAGGGTGGTGAGTTTTTCTAAAACTTTTGCTTCTGTTAAAGATTGATTATCATTAATCAGTGTGTCAAGTTCTCCTTTCTCTTTTGATATTCTTTCTAAGAGTAGATTAAATTGACTCACACCCACCAGGATACGATCCTTAAGGTTGTCTCCATGTATTTTTCGCACCATCTCTAAGATTTTATTGGCTCTGTCGCTTCCTGGATTTAAACTACCGTTAAGCAGGAAGAGATTTGTCTGTATTTCTTTCAATTCTTGCTCTGACACAAAAGTATCGCGCATTTTTGACTTGGATGCCCCTGATCCAGGAAAGTCTAGGAGAATAAATTTTGCAGAATTTTCTTGGTTATTATTTTCTGTTGTCGCAATCTTCCAAATTTCGGAGGATATTTTGACATAAATATTTATGCGCCGGATGAGTGAAAAGCTGCTTTCCAAGAAGTCTAATGAGAGTTGGTCTGGGTTGAAAGTAACTTTATTAATTTGAGGTATATTGTCAAAATTATCAGCAGTTGATTCATTATTTAGCTTCAAGCCTTGATAAGCAGTATCCCGATTAATGTCGTAAATATTATCCTTCGGAATTTCATTGCCATACAAATCAGCTTGATAACATTTGTAGGTACGAATCAAAGTGACCAATTCTACGAGTAGATTATGTAGATCTGGCGTATATTTATTTTTACCCCATACTTCCTTGCACCAATTTTCCCAATCTAACAGTAAGTTGTCATCTAATTTGTCGGTGGAGTCTACTGTAGGAGAATTAGGAAGTTCCGAATTTGATATGTTTGCTAGTAGTTTATCTGCTTCGCCAAACATAAATTTTAGGCATTTTTTAACCTCTTCCTGAGAAAGGTACTCTACCTCGAATTTTTCAAAATGTGTTGTTTTAAAACCGTCTTGGGGAATCAGATGGATAGCGGTGATATTACCTGTGGTGGCTGTATTACCGACTGGTAGGATTCCACCATAGCCGATTAAACTTTCTATAAGTCGGCTTTTTCCACTACTGAATTCTCCCATGATGCCAATTTTGATAGGAGAAGATTCGAGTTCCACGGTTTCTTCGGCGGCGCGTTCAAGTTCTTTGAGACACTCTTGAAGTTGAGTATTATCTAAAATTTCATTTTGCTCCGACTGATTTTTAAGCGACGGTTTTTCTTCATTAAATTTATTTAGTATCTGGAGTACAGAAGCACCATAGGCTTTGTTATCGCCAAGTTCTTGCCTGATTTTTTTGTATTCAGGATTTTCTGAAGATTGAACTTGTGGCTTTTGTTCCTGAACTGGCGAAATTTGTTCTTGATTATCAACTAATGGTGTCGGTTGAGAATTTTCTGGTATAACTTTCTCGAGAGCCTTATTTTCATTTGCTGCATTTTCAGCAATTTCATTTAAACTTCTCTCTAATGTCTCCACCCGCAACATCAGTTCATTTTGATCGATATTTTCGATTTCTTCCCGTGGTGGTTGTAAAAATTTTATCTCCTTATCTTTAAATTCCACCAATTTAGGATTTCGTTCAAATATTTCTTGGGATAATTTTTCTAACTCACGCAATACTAGGTCAGTGAATTTGTCCCTGATTTCATCACCATCATCACTATTACTAATCTCATTTGTTTCAGTATTATTTTTTAACTCATTTATAATTTTTTCATTGTGCTGAAGCCATATTTGTCCAATTTTATCTATGATTTCCGCGTTTCCAATTTTTAATTTGAATATTGGTTGTTCCTGTGTAATTATTTCTTCCTGTGTAGAATTTGATAATTTTTCTTGTAACTTGTTTAGAAATTCCCGAAGTAAAAATTGTGCCAACTCTAGTGCTAAAGTTCCTATTATTTCGTTCATTCACCAAATCTCCTATAAAGTGAAATCTGAGATGAACAGCTCTCTTGACGCTGCTCTATACATAAATAGGTGTAAGCAAAAAGAACTTATTCACTTGTGAAACAAAATTAGTAATAAAACTTCATAATCGGTTATTTTATTCAGCAGTTAATCCTGTATATAGTTTTAGTTCAGGAAAAAAATATCTGGGGTAAGGTTTTGAATCAAGTTTTAATAGACAAAATACCTGCTACACAGGCTACAGATAGTGCGATCGCCCAAATTAAGACTATCTTTAATCAATGGGAGAATAAATAAAAATAAACAGCTTTCAAAAAAGCCTTAGTTTGACGCTGATATAGCAATACGAATTTATATTAGGACACTCGTTACTCGTTACTTACGAACTAGTAACTAAAATTGTCCTAGCCAATTAACGTACTGCGATATAGATGAGAGCAACTAAAAGTAAAGCAATAATTCCCATAATGAGCCAAAATGATTGATGAGCCTGGTTGATAGCTTGATTTGTTGGAAGTGAAATAATTTGAGCGCCCACAATTTCGTTAAGTTTCCAGCCGAATCCATTGCTGCTGCCATAGCGTGC
>JBCCDL010000091.1:0-12212 GCA_039030815.1 Cyanobacteria bacterium P01_A01_bin.83
CCAGACGGCGAATTTACCTCAAAGAGGTAAATTCGCCTGAAACCCAGATATATTAAGGAACTAGCTATTTTGAAGTTAAACTATTGATATATAAGGCTTTCACCCCTTTTTGAACCTAGTTTTCTGTCAAAGTCCCGTTAGAAAAAAACGAGGCTAATTTACCGAAACAAAGTGTTGTCAATGTTTCGCAGATTTTTACCGTTAGCAAGGAACAGCTACAGCAGAAAATTGGTACTTTGAGTAAAGTCAGAGTCGAGCAGATTTTAGCAGGAATTAAATTGGTAATCGAACCAAGAGATGTTTAATATCAATTGACTATGTATGTATTATTTGGATTAATTAAATGTCGAATAAGTAATCACGTCTTCATGATGAAATTCGCATATCCAATTCATCGAAGTATCAAAAGCATACATAGCAACTCCAACTGACCATGCAAAAGCATCCCAATATTTAACCAAAATTTTCCAAGAAGTCACTATCATATTGTCCGAATACAAAAGAAATACCTTTTGGCTAAAGGGAATACCAAGATCGTAAAGCCACTGACGTACTTCTTGAATACCTAGTTCTGAATTCCACTTATCATGTAGCGGCTTTTTTTGTACGTAAGAAAAGCTATTACAACCGTAGACCAGATACTCATTAAATCGAGACATTGCCAGAGATTTAACCATTGCCAAAGATTCTCGATCCAAAATAATAATTTGTAAAGCATGGTCATTTGGTAAGGGAAGATATTCATCACCAGTAAAAAATCCTGTTTCTTTCTCTGATAGTTCATTAAAAGTTTTTCCCGTAAGTTCAGAGGGAAAGTTAGGGAAATTAAGCACAACCATAAGACCAGAAGAATACTTACTGTTGTTTTTTATAATATTGGCTACACTGAAGCTAATAGATCTTGGATTTTTTTCTTAAGGTTTTGAGAAATACGTCCTAATTCCTAAAAAATTAGACTCTACGCCAAAATATATCCTTTTGCCGAACTTGCGATCGCTAGTTTTTGGAAGTTTAATTAAAACTCTGTGTAATTAAATTCTTTAATTTAATTAATGATATATAAGTCAAATAGTTTCGCATTTTCTGATATTCTCCAAAAAGGTTTAGGTAGAACTTTTGATTATGTAAAAAACCAAAATCGACTAAAAATACGTGAAGATTTATTAAATGCTTGTTTACATAATCTGGCATACGATCCGCAATGCGAATCTAGTCGAGCTGAATGGTTATTTGAATTAATCTGTTTGACGGGTGATAGCGACTATTATCGGGAAAAGATTTTTCAAGCTTTCTCCCCAACAGAAGATTTTTCAAGCTTTCTCCCCAACAGAAGATTTTTGGGATATCCAACAGCTTTATGATTTGGTGTTAATTTGGGCAAAAGAAGGTAACAACGAAGCCAGAGAAATTATTTATAAAACTTTTGAACAACAAGATTTTAATGAGTCTTGGTTAGGTGGAGAACAGATTATTGCTCTTGATGGAATTAAGGGTTTATTGGTAGTCGCTGAAATTGTTGGTGGGAGAATTTTAGAAGACGATGAGTTCTGGGAAGATGATTGCTTAATTATGCAAGCTAGCGAAAATCATGAAACTATCAAAGTATGGTCAGCATTAGAAAAAGAGGCATTAAATAATATTAAAGTAAAAGCATATTTGGATGCAGTTAAATCCCACCGCCAAGAAAACGCGAGCATAAGAGACAATCGTCAGAAAAACAAAAATAAAATCAGTAGTTTTAAGCGTATATTTGAAATAATAGAGCAAAAACCAAACTATTTTTATCTTTTATCTAAATTTGGTCGTAAGGCAACGGAAGATGATCTAGAGCAAATTTTCAAAAGACTATTAATAGAAACTAGAGAACAGCAGTTAGTTAAATATCTTTATATTTTTAGAGATAGAATTCTACCTAGACTAGATAGTCGTTTGTTTGATTTGGCTGCAAGCGATAATGATCAAATACAATTTGCTGCGCTCGCCGCTTTAGCAAATAGTAAAGATTATTCTCTACATAACTTAGCTATTAAATTAATAAAGGAACAACCTAAATCAATTAATAATCGCGTATTAAAACTCTTTATTAATAACTATCATGTAGAAGATTTGCAGATAATTAAATCTGTATTAAATAAACCTCAAAGTATAGATACCAGGCACTATTTAGGTATGGATTTGATGAAAATTATTGATACCCATAAAACTCCAGAACTAATCCCTTGTTCCTTGTGGATATACGAACAGACTCCTTGTACTTATTGTCGTAAATCAATTTTGAAAATTTTAATCTCATTACAACAAGTTCCGCCAGCAGTTATCAAAGAATGTTTGCAAGATTGTTCTCCTGATATTAGAGCTTTAGCTAATGCTTATTAAATAAATCTACTTTTTTTCAGTGCTGATTGTATTTCAATCAAGAAGAGTGAATTTGTAGTAATCGAGAGCAAGTTCAGGACACTAGGGACAAGCGTGAGTTTAATCTAGTTTTTTCTATTCCTAAATGCGGCGATGCAGGCTAGACTTTTTTTAAGAATCTCCCCCATGACCGCATTTTCGCCAGATGCGCTTTTGTGCCTATAAATAAACTTGTCCCATTGTTACCTTATACTTCTATAGCAACTATCCACCACAGGTAAAAATCATCCCCATCAGTTGATGAGTGATGGGCAAGGTATCAACAATCATTGCCACGCACAACAGCATCATGTAAAAAATGGAGTATTTAAACATGCCACGGGCTAACTGATTATTAGTCGGATCTTGTTTTAACGCCCATGCTTTAACTAAGAACTTATATCCCAAGTAAAGAGCGATCGCACCATATAATATGCTTAAATTACCTATAGGATACATAATTAGCAGACTGCTAGGAACTACCAACAGGCTATAAAGCCAAATCTGCTTGACAGTTTCTGCTTCTCCTTTCACTACAGGTAACATTGGTACTCCCACTTCTGCATAGTCTTCCTTAATCATTAAGGCTAATGCCCAGAAATGCGGTGGAGTCCAGAGGAAGATCAGAGTGAAAAGCAACCAGGGAACTAAACTTAACTCACCTGTGACCGCAGCCCAACCAACTAAGGGGGGAATGGAGCCAGCAGCACCACCAATCACAATGTTTTGAGTCGTGTGGCGCTTGAGCCAGTGAGTATAAATCAGCATGTAGAACACGATGCCTGACATCGCTAATAGTGCTGATAACAAGTTAGCGAAGACTGCCAACACAGAAAAAGATAATGCTCCTAAAACTACGGCAAACATTAAGGCGTGAAGAGATTGGACTCTACCAGCAGGAATAGGACGTTGGCGTGTCCTGGTCATGGAATAGTCAATGTCGCGATCATAGATACAGTTTAAGACCTGTGCCGAAGCCGCAGCTAAGGTTCCTCCCAAGAGAGTTACGAGTAATAGTAAAGGATCGACTCTACCGTTAGAAGCAATCCACATTGATGCAGCAGTAGTAATCAGCAACAGAGGAATAATCCGTGGTTTAGTTAGCTGATAATAACTTCTGATTACTTCAGCGAGGTTTTGATTACTGCGAGCTATACTTGTCCCTGTCATTATGTCTTTCCCTAAAGTTTGGTCTTGAAAGTTGTCGGGTTATGGTCAGCGGTAGAAATTTATAATTAATAATTAGATGGTTGATTCTGAGGTGCCGTTATCTCTAATCGCTAATACGCTAAAGGCAATTAATACTCCTAATAAGCTTGCTCCTACTGCTTGATGAGTGACAGTTAATGGTTCAACCTGAAGATGTAATTTGAAAGTAGCGATCCCCAGTAAAATTTGCAAACTTACTAGTCCTGCCGCCCAATTTGCTAAAATTCGCAGATGGTTATGTAGCCCTGGAGTGTGCCAAGCAAACCAAATAACTGCTATGGTGGCTGCTGTTGGAGGAACTACGCCCAAGATATGAGCATTCATGACGTTGCATAATTGGGAACCACCGAAGCATTGATGCAGCGCCCAACGGGAACCAACTAATCCCCCTAGAATACTTTGCAAATAAACTAAAACAGCGGCACTAAGACCAATCCAGCTTAGTTTTCCTGCTGCTTGAGTTCCTTTATATGGTGTCAAAGCGGTACCAATAATTATGAGGGTGCTAAAAAACAGCAGAGCTGTCCCCAGGTGTGCCGTTACAATATCAAAACGGAGTAGCTGGGTTACGGTAAGCCCTCCCAAAATCCCTTGAAATACAATCAGAAACAGAGCAAAAGTTGCAGCCCAAGGCAGCCAGCGTGGTAACTCTCTACGAAACCACCAGCTCATAGCAGCCAGCGCAATCGCACTGATTCCAATTAAAGCGGCATCCAAACGGTGAAACCATTCTAAGAATACCTGAAGGTTCATTTGTCGAGTCGGCACTAGTTGACCATAGCACAAAGGCCAATCAGGGCAAGCCAAGCCCGCATTCATAACTCTGGTAGCGCTGCCCACCGCCATTAATAGTAAGGTGGCAAACGCTATTTTCCAAACTAAACGTCGCAGCCAAATTTGGGGCTGGGACTGCTGGTTATGAGTAATATTAATAGGCGATCGTAAAAGTGTTTCGGTCATAGCAAAATTGTATGAAGCTAATTGAGACAAATCTTTATATAAGTACAGGTAACTGCTTGAATTGTTGCAATTTACCAAGTCTTTACTTAGATTTTGTATCCAAGTTAACTATTGACTTTTAGTCTTTATCTACTTTCAATGTAGCGACCTTTTACTAATAGTTTTATCTTTTTAGATATTCTTCAGATTGCCCCTTGATAATGCCTACAAAACTTAAAGTTTATAAAAAAAAAGTTAAGTTTTACCAAATAAATAAATATCTAAGCTATGTCTTAATCAATATAAGTTTGGTAGATCCCAAACAAAAGCTAAAGAAACTAGATAATTTTGTTTAACTTAAAGCAAACAACTGTTTATTTCTTAGTAATTTGATCTAACCTAATAACTAGAAGAAAAAGTATTTTTGTAGCTGAAATTTTATCTCTTTATTTGAATTGTCACTTTCTGGTTTATCAATAGAAAAGTAACAAAATATAAAGTTTACTTACCTTAGTGAACTTATCAAATCAAGCTCAACCACTGAAAAATTGCAGACACACTACCTCAAATTACCATTGTGAATATTCCTAGCAGCATTCTGACTCTAATTGCAGGGGTGGCAATGACCCTGATCAGCCTTTGGTATGGTCAAAATCATGGTCTTCTACCCATAGCAGCATCTGTTGATGCAGGAGAAGTAGACGAGTTATTTAACTTTATGATGACCATTGCCACTGGTCTATTTCTTCTAGTTCAAGGTGTTTTGGTCTACTCTGTAATCAGCTTTCGTCGTAAAAAGGATGATACGACCGACGGACCACCGATTGAAGGCAACGTTCCCTTAGAAATTGTTTGGACAGCAATTCCTACAGTCATTGTATTTATTCTCGCTATCTATAGTTTTGAAATTTACAACCGTATGGGAGGATTAGATCCAATGGTGGCTGGAGATCCAGGACCACAAATCGCCCATGCTCATCATCATTCTCAATTAGTGGCACTAGATCCCGAGCAGCAAAACCTAGCTTTGGGCTTGGGTGCTTCTCCTGACTCCCAGCAAGGAATCGATCCCTTGGAGATCAAGGTAAATGGTATTCAGTATGCTTGGGTGTTTACCTATCCTGATAGTGGGGTGATTTCTGGGGAAATCCATGTTCCTGTTGATCGTCCAGTATCTCTGTTGATGACTGGAGGAGATGTAATTCATGCTTTTTGGCTACCTGAATTCCGCATTAAGCAAGATGTCATTCCTGGAAGAGAAACAAACTTGGTTTTTACTCCTAACAAGATTGGTAAATATCCTGTAATTTGTGCCGAGTTGTGCGGTGCATACCATGGTGGGATGAAAACTCAGCTTTATGTCGAAAGTGAAGCCGATTATCAAAAGTGGATTCAGGACAACACCTTTGCTATGAATGATGAAGATAATAAATCCGTAGCAATGAATTCTGAGTCTAATCCCGATGTAGAATTTCTGGCTCCCTATGCTGAAGACATCGGAGTTGATAGCAACACCTTGGCAAGTTTACAGCCTTAAGTCTATTTGAAGATGAAAAGAAAAATGGAGAAGAAATAGCTTCTTTTAGTTAGAAGCACAACTTTACCCTCAATGAGACTATTTCTAGATTGAGAGCAAAAAAGCAAAACCGAATCCCCTAATTGATTAAGATTACACGGTTCAATTAAATAATGAGTACAACACTAGAAAGAAATGCTCCGATATCTGAGCCAGAGCAGAATGAACATCCTCAACGTAAATGGTACGAATACTTTGGCTTTAGTACCGATCACAAAGTAATTGGCATTCAATACTTAGTAACAGCCTTTATCTTTTACTTTATTGGTGGTGCGCTGGCAGAAGTGATGCGTACCGAACTTGCCACCCCTGATCCCGATTTTATTCAGCCTGATTTTTATAACCAGGCAATGACCATGCATGGCTCGATCATGCTGTTTCTCTGGATTCTTCCAGCGGGTTCCGCCTTTGCCAACTATCTAATTCCTTTAATGATTGGGGCAGAAGATATGGCGTTTCCTCGTCTTAACGCAGTAGCATTTTGGATTCTTCCTCCAGGAGGTGTCTTTTTTCTATCCAGTTTCTTTCTAGAAACAGGTACAGCTCAAGCGGGCTGGACATCCTATCCTCCTTTGAGCTTGGTAACTGGTAAATGGGGTGAAGAAATTTGGATTCTCAGCGTTTTGCTATTGGGAACGTCTTCAATTTTAGGTGCGATCAACTTTTTGACCACCATCCTACTAATGCGGATGCCCGATATGGACATTCACAGTATGCCTTTATTTTGCTGGTCGATGTTAGCCACTGCGGGTCTAATTTTGTTGGGAACTCCCGTATTAGCAGCAGCTTTAGTTTTGCTTTCTTTTGACCTGATCGCAGGGACGGCATTCTTTAATCCTGCGGGTGGGGGTGACCCAATAGTTTACCAGCATATGTTCTGGTTTTACTCTCATCCTGCGGTATATATAATGGTTTTACCATTTTTTGGCGTTATTTCTGAGATTTTACCCGTTCACTCTCGCAAACCTATATTTGGTTATCGAGCGATCGCCTATTCTAGTTTGGCAATTAGCTTTTTGGGTTTGATTGTCTGGGCACACCATATGTTCTCTAGCGGCACTCCTGGCTGGATGCGGATGTTCTTCATGGCAACCACCATGGTGATCGCTGTACCCACAGGTATTAAAGTATTCAGCTGGTGTGCTACTATCTGGGGCGGAAAAATTAGTCTTAACAGTGCCATGCTGTTTGGCATCGGTTTTGTTTCTTTGTTCGTCATTGGTGGTTTAAGCGGAGTCATGTTGGCTTCAGCACCATTTGATATTCACGTTCACGACACCTACTTTGTGGTAGCACACTTCCACTATGTCCTATTTGGCGGTGCGGTGTTTGCTTTATTTGCTGCGGTGTATCATTGGTTCCCCAAAATGACGGGTAAGATGGTCAACGAAACTTTAGGACAAATTCATTTTGTGACGACCTATATCGGTTTCAATATTGCTTTCTTACCGATGCACCAGTTAGGTTTACAGGGAATGAACCGTCGTATTGCTCTTTATGATTCTCAGTTTCAAACCTTGAATATGGTGTGTACCATTGGGTCATATATTCTGGCAGTATCGACTTTTCCCTTTATTATTAACGTGGTGTGGAGTTGGTGGAAAGGTAAAAAAGCACCTCGTAACCCCTGGCATGCCTTGACCTTAGAATGGCAAACTGCTTCTCCACCAATTATCGAGAACTTCGAGGATGAACCCGTTTTATGGGCTGGTCCCTATGATTATGGAGTTGATACGGAAAGTATCGATGGAGATGAAGATGTAGAGGATATGTTAGCGGCAGTAACTGCCGAGGGAAGGTAAATCAGTTAACAGAGCAGCAGAAAAGATATCAGCTTTCCCTGACTGCTCATCATAATGCTAAATTCCCGAACATAGACTAAGCCAATTTCTTAGAAAAAACTAGTTTAATTTAATATGCAAGGTTCAACCGTAGATAACAAATCTCAGATTGCCATCGCATCTGAGCAAAAAGCAGAACACGGACATCATGGACATCCCGACCATCGTATGTTTGGTCTTTATGTCTTTTTGGTGTCCGATAGCATGACCTTTATTGGCTTTTTTGCGGCACTGCTAATATACCGTGCCATCATGCCCATGTGGCCCCCTGAAGGAATGCCAGAATTTGAGCTGTTAATACCTATTATTAACACGGCAATTCTGGTATCCAGTAGCTTTGTGATGCATGAAGGGCAAAAAGCTTTAAAAAATGATGATGTTAAGGGTTTACAAAAGTATTTTGCGATTACGGCATTGATGGGTGCAGTGTTTTTAGCAGGACAGGCTTATGAGTATTTTCATGCTGAGTTTGGCTTGACTACTAACCTACTCGCTAGCTGTTTTTATGTCTTAACTGGATTTCACGGTTTACACGTGATGACAGGAGTACTTTTGATTCTTTGCGTCTTGTGGCGATCGCGCGAACCAGGTCATTATTCTAGTAGTAGCCACTTTGGGGTGGAAGCAGCAGAGATCTACTGGCACTTTGTAGACGTAATTTGGCTAGTGTTATTTGTCTTGGTGTATTTAATCAATTAGCCTTAAAAATAAATTCAATACTGGAGAATTAGGGACGTGATAAGTAAGCGTCCCGTTTTTTTTGCTCGTTTTTTTAAGATATAGTCGTTTTAATTAATTGCTGAAATGTCGGAGGCAAACATGCGGGCAAGCCCTTTGTCCGACATCGCGTCCTCCTGTTGACCGACGAGGGAAAAGCACCGCCCGAATAGTTGATTGTTGATTGCAGCGTACCTCACTAATTCGAGAAAGGCTATAGCATTGCACATTACAATTAGAATATGTAGTGTTACGAATTTAGCTGAAGACAAATAGAATTGAGAATAGTAAATTCATTCCTCATCCTTAATCCTTTTTTACCTTTCTTAAGCCAGCTTTAAGTTCTGAAGTTTAAGTTGTTTTATAGGAAGGTAATTTTAGACTACAGTTAAAGAAGAGATTTTCAGTGTATCCCTAAATCAGGTTTGTTCATTGTAGAGCAACAAGTAACATGAAATATATTGCCAGCATTTCCACCGCAACACTGCTCGCTATTGGTATTGTCACTGTTCCCTATATTAAAGCAGAACAGGCGATCGCCATTGGTTGTGATACTTACGAAAGGGTCAGGGGGACTATCACTAACTGTACGAGTGGCACAACTGAATATGGTCGTGAGCTATGGTTAGAAAGATACGTGGTTTGTTTAGAGCAACAGCTATCAACAGAAATAGCTGTTTACTACGACAAGAGAGGAACCTACTATGCTGAATGGGATCAAGGAACAGAAGCAGGTATGACGATAGACAACGTCGCATTTCAAGATGAAATCGTCCCGCCTTTAACAGTGAATCAAAACCAATCAAAAGCTTATCGGCGGAACAAAGACCTATGTAATAATTAGATTTGGCTTTTTATTGTTACTAGCTTAAACAACAATGCTGGCTTTAGCTCAGTACTAATTGTTGACGATGAACCTGAAGTAATTGAAATTCAATACCTGCAACCTTTTCCAGCATGTAAACTAGATTGTCAGGAGATAGATTGGTGCCATCATTGCGGCAACTACCCGTAAAGCGAATTACAGCTTGATTGTTGTCTGTTGATTCTAAAGACAGAGCAAATAAGCGATCGCACAGGTTGATTTCTTTTTTATGACCCGACTTGGTGAATTTTTCCCAAATTATTGCTTGACTGTGATTAATTTGATCGATCCACGGTTGCCAAGTAGGTTGAAGATCTACTGCTGTTTCCACGGTGATTAGATATTCGGCTCGATCCATAATGCGACTAGCGTTGAGGGATTTGGGATCGACATCTTCTACTTTATAGATGGGAATGTTTTCAGGAAGTTGAGCCGCCAGACGAGTACGAAACTCTTCAACATCAATATATTCTGTCAGTTCAAAATCAACTATTTCTCCATTGCTAGTAATGCCTAGAGATAAGGCATTGGCAATAGAAATTTTTGGTCCTGGATGATAACCACCTGTAAAGGAGATTGGTAAAGCAGCCCGTCTGATCGCTCGATCAAAGAGACGGACTAAATCTAGGTGACTAATTAAGCTCATTTCGGCAATTTTGCCAAACCACATGCGAATCTTTTGTTCTTTGTGTTGGTTGGGCTTAAAGTGTCCCACAAATTGAGGAATCTCAGGCGGTTTTACCACAATGTTATGTCCGAAGTCTGTGCCGCAGACACCACAATGGGAACAACCATCAAAGGCACAGTCGGGAACAGTCGCCGCATCTAAAGCCCGTTTGAGATCTTCTTTGAGCCACTGTTTATCAATTCCTGTATTAATATGATCCCAAGGCAGAGGTGCATCAACAGCATCGCCTAAATTATTTCCTTGTTCCTCGTACATGCGGCTTAAGCCTTTGTTTATTCCTACCTCCTTAAAAACGTTCCATTCGCCATTTTCCACCTGACGATATTTCCAGGTTAGATCCGCTTCGGCGATCGCCTGTGACCATGCTTCATATGCCCGATCTAAATTTTCCCACCAGGAATCCATACCTGCACCTAATTCCCAAGCCCGTTTAACTACGGGTGCTAGACGGCGATCTCCCCGACCGACAAAATCTTCCATTGCCGAGATGCGAACATCGGTATAGTTAACTTTTACTCCCCGTAGTCGGCGGAATTCATCCTTGAGTAATTCTTGCTTGCGTTTAAACTCGCTGGTGGAAACCGAGTGCCACTGAAAAGGAGTATGAGGCTTGGGGGTAAAGTTGGAAATGGTGATATTAAAGTTGAGGCGCTTATTGCTAATCTGACTACACTCACGGCGTAACCAACGCACCGTATCCACAATGCCAATTACATCCACATCTGTCTCACCAGGTAAGCCAATCATAAAGTATAGCTTGACCTTACTCCAGCCACGAGCAACGGCAGTTTGAATCCCTCGTAGTAACTCCTCGTTGGTTAGTCCCTTATTAACCACATCCCGCATCCGTTGCGTCCCTGCTTCGGGGGCAAAAGTCAAACCAGATTTACGGATGCCACCAATAATGTCGGCAATATTGTCATCAAAACGATCTACCCTCTGACTGGGCAAAGATAGGGAAATATTCTCTTGATGGAGGCGGTTTTTAATTTCCATGCCCACCGCAGGTAAGGCTAAATAGTCAGAACAACTGAGAGATAATAAGGAAAACTCGTTGTATCCCGTCGCCCTCATGCCCTGTTCAATAGCATTAACTACCTTTTCGGGTTCCACATCTGTAGCAGGACGAGTCAACATCCCTGGCTGACAAAACCGACAGCCGCGAGTACAACCCCGTCTAATTTCTACCGTCAGGCGATCGTGTACTGTTTCCACAAACGGCACCAAACCAATAGAGTAAGCAGGTATGGGAGTAGCTACCCGACGTAATACCCGTTGCGGTACTTCTGGAGTAATGCGTGATAACGAACCATCCTCCGCCATTTTATAGAATCTAGGCACATAAACCCCTGGAACCTGCGCTAAATCCAGCAATAAATCCTCTTTACTCAAGCCTGCTGCCTTACCTTCTTTGATTACTAACCCAATTTCAGGTAATAATTCCTCTCCATCTCCCAAAGCAATAAAGTCAAAAAAGTCCGCATAGGGTTCGGGGTTAGAAGTGGCGGTTTGTCCCCCTGCAAAAATTAAGGGATAGTCCCCCTGATCCCTTTCCTGCCAGGTTAAAGGAATCTGCGCCAAACTGAGCATTTCTAGGATGTTAGTCGCCCCCAGTTCATAACTCAGACTAAAGCCTAAAATATCAAAATCTTGTAACGAGCGTTTTGATTCCAGGGCAAACAAAGGAGTATTCGTTTCCCGTAATTTCGCCGCCAGATCAGCCGCAGGAAGATAAGTGCGATCGCATAACTGTTGCGGTTGGGCGTTAATAATGTTGTAGAGAATTATATGACCTAAATTAGATGCCCCCACCTCATACACTTCAGGATAAGTCAGCACCCAGCGCACCTCGGCTTCCGTCCAAGGTTTATGGATTGCCCCTAACTCATTACCTAGATATCTTGCGGGCTTGGCAATGGTGGAATCTATAGGGTTATCACTAATTAGAGTCAAAGCTCAAGTCTCCTTTGTTGGGCAATTGTC
>JBCCDL010000092.1:0-12161 GCA_039030815.1 Cyanobacteria bacterium P01_A01_bin.83
AGCAGCCTTACAACTGGCTTGGCTATCTGCCCAAGTTCCTTTGACTACACCCTATCAATTTATTAAATCTGCGATCGCACTTTATCAGCCTGAAGAATTAATTCATTTAATCGTAGTTTGTTCGGTGGCTTCAATGGTGCAGAGATTTGTAGCAATTTCCCAACCAGAGATAGAGCAAGAAGTAAGCCAATTTTGCTCTCAGCATTCAATTGAAACTGATTCGATTAAGCTGCGTTATTCCCTGCCGTTAGAACTTCAAGCAATTCGTTAACTAAATCTAGTAAGGGTGCGGTTTTCGCTGCACCTTGGAAACTGACAATTATTCAATAATAGACTGATGAAATTTCCTCTTTGGCGATATCTCAACCAACTTTTCTCAGATACATCAAAACCCATCATTAACCCTGCTAAATATTGGTACTTTTATCGCGTCCAATATCTGGAAGACTGTCTCAACTACAATTTTCTTGAATATTGCTATAGCTGTAGCTATTACGATTTTGTCGAGCAGCATTGGGATTTTATCTATCGCAATTACTGGGAAGAGTACGGTCGAGGGTATCTAGATCTCTATGAATATTGCTGGCAACTTGACTATTATCGCTTTTGTCCCTGAGGTAAATTGGCGATCGCATTACGGAGAAAGATAGAGAAACTCTATCCTTTAAGTTCAGCAGTTGACTTCGTCAATTAGGTCGAGAAGAAAAATGTCACACAATCTGTTTTTAAGCATTGAAATCGATATTTTAGTTTGACTTTTAACTGCTTGTCCAAAAGCTCACATTGTAAATAGTTCTGTTATATCATTTCGGTTTTTAACTAAGACACATAATTTATTGGTTTTAGCTCTTAGCTTTTAGCTTTTAGCTTTTAGCTATGAGTTATCTGTCTCAATTAAAAAGTAAACTGATGTTAAATATCTGTTAAACAATTGACAATAAATATTTGGAAACTCAGCTAATCTTTTGAAGATACCCAAAAAACCTACTACTCCAAAATGATGCTCTCTCAAATCGTCCGCCCAATGGTCAATACTCAAATACGCTTATTGGCTAAAAGTAAGACAGTCAAAATAACTCTAATCAAAACGATCGCTAAATGGCTAGGGTTTTTAGGCGTAGAAGCTCAAGTTACCCAGCTAAACACTTTGAAAGACAAAATTCAGGTATCGATTACTGTCGGTCAACCAGAAAATAGTGAGGACGGTGACTGGCAACAAATATTAGATCATCTCGCTCAAGATGGGGGAGAAACAGCAGGATTGCAAATCAAACAATCTAGTTTGATTCCTCCCCATCAGGAGGCTAAATACCAGCGTATTTTGGCTTATGCCATTCAAATGAGTAATGACGATTGCAATACTGATTGGTCGATAGTTTCTCCCCAGTTAGAAGCACTTGGACTTGAAGAACCAACTCTATTAGGGATTAAATCGGCTTTAAAAGTTCCCCAATCTATAGATCGCCTAGTTAAAAACTTAGATGCCGATGTGGCAGCGATCGCCCTTTCTCAAGCAGCTAGTATTGCTTTACTAGATCGTCGAGTTAACCCTGGAGAATATCAGGTAATGCAGACCTTGTTGAATGCAATGGCTGATAATTGTCAATAACAATAAACCTGTCTTGAAAATAGAAGCTGTAACAACATAAATCAGTTAAACATTCTATTTTTATCCCTGGGTTGTGAACGACAGTTCATGGCATCTCTTGCATGAATACGAAGAATAATCATTTTTCCCTTTAACCTGTTCCCCTTTCCCTATTACCTCTGTAGTCAATTATGATTCGTGCAAGAAGTCTAATAATTAAATTATGATGAACGATCAACTCAACCCCATAATAATTGTTGGTGGTGGTTTTACGGAGCTATTTACGGCTCTCCATCTATGAACAAAGTGTTCGCGACCGAGCTGAAATGCTAAATTACAGGGGCATTTTTACTTTTCTCCACCCTATTTTATACCTCAATTACTCACTTAGAGATTACTACGCGCAGAGTCTTCGACTCAAAGTCAGAGGAGGAATGACGATAGGGTGTTAGCCCCGCTCTAAATCTCTTTGCGCCTTTGCGTCTGGTGCGCGAGATAGTTTTTTACTGTCTTAAGCTTTGCTTCAACTGCTATAAAGAACGAATGGTGTAAAATTGTCCCTTCGTCCCCCTTATCCCTCACTTTTATCTTTTGTTTACAAACAGTTTCTAATCTTGATAATTAGATTAAGCAAAGTTAATCAATCTATTCCTGCATATTTAAAGCAGTTGTTTTTGGACTTAATTCAACAATTTGCTTGATTAAATTTGAAATATAGCTAGCGCGATTCATCACCATAAAATGACCGCCTTGATTGACGCTAAAATCTGATTGAACAAACTGGTAAGGAAAAATGCGATCGCTTTCACCGTGAATATGATAAATGTTATCAGGAATGATCTCGTTTTTCCAGGTAATAACTTGATGAATTGCCCACTTCATAAAACGAGCATTAGTATCATATAAAATCGCTTTGAATAGTTGACGTTCGGCAAGACTTTCTAAGCTAAAGAACCAGCCTGCTAGCAGTTGTCCAAACCACAACATTAGCCTAGCAGGTAACAGTCGGTGAATGGGGAGCCAGCGAAATATATGGAAATAAAAAGGAATTTCCTGTTGATTCTTAGTACTAGAAATTAAAATTACTTTTTCGGTCTGGATCTGTTTAGCTATTTCTACTGCAATGATGCCGCCAAAAGATAGTCCAATTATAATTGGCTTTTCTGATTTTATCTGAGTAACTAGCCTTTTAGTATATTCTGTAATACTCTCTCCTGCTTCTGGTTCAATCCATTCAATGTGAACTGGTTGATAACCTGAAAATTTTAGTTTTTGGAATACTCTTTGATCGGCGCCTAATCCACTAACAAGATAAATTTTATTTTGCTCAGTATCTAATTTGTTGTTAGATTTTGCAGGAGAATTGTCTCGTAATTTAATATTATTTGTGTTACTCATGGAAATATTTTTAAATAGTTATTTTAAAATATAATAAATCAAATTTTGTATATCTCATGTATTACGGTTTACAGACTAATTCAAAAATCTTAAAATACAAATATTTATAAACATCAGTATTGTTAAAGCCAATCCTCAGAAGTTACTCACTAGCATCAGAGTCAAGATTTTAAATATTAGGGTTTTCTGATTCTTCAATTTTATATTCACTACTAATCACAATTCCTATAGTTTTAATAATATCTTGCTTGAGCCGCTTTTCTGTATAAATTGGTTTAAATGCATGAGCTTTTCTTGATGAAAAAGAACGTTTACAAAATTCCTTTGATTAAATATGTAAAGTTTTGTTATCAGATTCAAGATTTCTGCTTATTTTGGAGTAGATTTGAAATCCTTTTGAGGAATGTATTGAAAACTTCATTGTTGGTCAAGAAAAGTTGAGAATAGGCGTTTTACCGTTTAATTCGATAGGTACATTAATTAAACTGATTCCATCAAACCAAATTGTCACAACTCATCATTAACTCCAAAGAAAAATTATGCCACAACTAACATTAACTAAACAAGAACAATTGATGAAATCTCTGTTGGGTAAGCTATATCAAGTGCTTACAGGCGGAGATGATATTGCGATTCCAGAAACTAATAACTTTATTGCTTGGTGTACTCCTGGTATCCCATTTCAAGCAGAAGACTTAGAATTTGCTCAAAAGGGTTTGGCTGGTAAAGATGCGGATGAAACCCGCAAGCTATTAGCTCAAGCAGCCGACTTTTCGCGGTTGGTCAATCTGGTTCCAGATCCATCGGGTGTTTATGACAAGAAACAACAAGAAACAACTTACGAACAGCAAGGAACATTGATCTGGAATGTTTATGAGCAGGTTTTAAACCAGAGTCAAGTAGCTGAGGACAAATTGGATCCAGATCAAAAAGCAAAAATCGAAAAGTTTCAAAAACTACTTAGAACGACCAAAACTGTTAAAAACATAGTTACCGATGAAGAAAGCCAAGTTACAGTAGATGGTCCTGTACTCGAAGCTTACAATCAAAAGATGTCAGAATATCTTGATGCTGCTACTGAGTACAATAACAAACGTCTTTCCGCGCTGAACGCAGACAATCCGCTGGTTGTTCAAGATTGGGCGTTAAATGCCAGTAATTATCGTCGCCGTGTCAAAGTGGCTATGGATGCCTGGATTTCGGGTGGGTATAAAAATGAAGTGGATCAAATGAATGCCTTTATCGATCAGGTTACAAAGCGCGATTTGACTTTGTTAAAAGCTCAATTACAAGACAGCTTTGAGAAAGCCATTCTTACAGACCTAGTAAGCGGAGCCAACTTTTACAATACTACCTTTATTCCAGCAGGATTTGCTACAGGAAAAGGATGGACTAAATTTTCATTTTCAGAATCAAATACGTCAACTTATGAGCGCAGTGAGACTAATGCTTGGGGGGCAGAAGCATCTTATGGCATGGGTCTGTTTGGTATAGGCGGATCGACAACAGGTGCAATTTCATCAGATGAAAAATCAATTGACGTAACAGACTTTGAAATGAGTTTCGATTTAGTTCAAGTTCCTATTTCACGACCTTGGTTTTCACCTGAATTTCTGAAAAACAGTGCTTGGAGATTTAATCCTAATTCAGGAATGTCGGATCTTTCTAACGGAGGCAAGCCTCCCAAAGGACAGTTAGTAGCATTCCCTACAACCGCCGTTTTTGTTCGCAATATAGTTGTGGATTTTAAAGAGCTACACGATAGTTCGAGCGACTATTCTAAGCAAATTAATGCTAAAGCTAATGTTTCTTACGGTCCATTTTCTTTTGGTGGTAGCTATAACCGAAGCGTTGGCGAAAAGAAATTTGACTCTAAGGTTGGCGCTCAAGGGTTAGAAGTGCCAGGAATGCAACTAATTGCCTTAAAATGTTCTACTCTTCCTAAGTCTCCAAATCCAAGTCCTGAAATTACTAGCTGGTCTTAATTCTTGTCGGAAAGGTCATTTTTTTCAACCAACGATGACCTTTCTGATGAAAGCTAAAACAATTTATACCCATAGCAAAATAGTTTTTTATTTATATCGACTAATAAAATGGTAGAGAAAATAACGCAGACTTTAATCGAAAAGCTTAAAATACTATTTGAGGAGCAAGATTCTCCAGATGAAAGTTTCCTAGCGTTTTATGATCCTGGAATACCTATTTCTGCCAAAGAATTAGATTTTAGCTTGGCTAGTAATCAATCAAAACTTACACCGCAAGAAAATCTGATAGCCTATGCTAATTTTGCGCGTTTAGTTAATACAATACCCAGATTCGATAATCGCTGGTCTCCCAGTGAATCAATATTGTGGAATATATATCAAACTATTCTTACACAGGCTATTATACCTCTCAATACACCGTCAAAAGAGGAACAAACCAAATTATTAGAAGCAAGAAATTTTCTTTACGAGACCAAAGAAATAACAGACGCATCTGGAACACACATCGCTACTGTTGATTCTCAAAACTTAGCCAACTATAGACACTATCAACAATTATTTTTACAGGCTTCATCTGAGTACAATGCCCAAAGAATTGCTGCGGAATTTTCTAATAATTCCGAGGTCATAAATAATTGGTTGATGCGAAAATCAGATTACGAAGCCAAGCTTAATAATGCAAAGAAAGATTGGATTAGTTTAGGAAAAAGATGGGAGGTGGAGGAAAAATTTACTATTATCGATCAAATAACTGGGCGTAGTCCTCAAATTATTTGGGCGCAATATAAAGATGAATACGAGCAGTCTAAATTGACAAATATAGATGGTAGTTATTTTTATGAAACTTACTTTTATCCAAATAATTTTTATAAAGTTGATGCAAAGGATAAATGGACAAAGCTAACTTTAAATAATAAAGACGATACATATATCTCGAAATCAGCAGATATCTTTGAATCAAATTCTTCTTTTGAAGTCATTCGCGTACAGATTATTAGACCTTGGCTTAACGAAGGAATTTTTAAAAGTAGAGCTTGGCGTTTTCCTGATGAAACACAATTTCTTTCAGATGGAAAAGAATCGCCTAAAGGAAGTTTACCAGCTTACATTACTTCTATGATACTGATTCGCAATTTTGAAGATTATGCTCAATCAGATAACATGCGGATTATTGCTTTTGTATGCCAAAAATTAGCAAAATCTCCTAATCCAGACCCTTCTTTAGCATGGCTTAATGCTCAAAATCCTCTTAAATGGGTTGGTAAGACAATGTCAGAACTAAAAGATAATAGTTATCTACTAGTAGGAACTTCTATTGTTGTAGGAATTAATAATTATACGGAAATTGATTTATATAAAAAACGTGAATACAGACAATATGGAATATATCAAGATCCTCCTCTTCAAAAAGTTGGAGCAAAATCAAGTCAAGGATTTAGTACTTCCCAATCTTTCACGGGAGGACCTGAAGGATGGCTAGTATATTCTTTTGATGAGGAATATAACATAGTGTTGTATTGGCAGAATTTTGCCTTGGGAACGACAAACAAAGGTTGTATAACGTTTATGCCAACTAGTATTAAATTGACAACAGAAAATATTAAAAAATCTACTTTGGAAGATAATATTATTTCCGAGCAGAGTGGTTTCTTCTGTGATGCGACAATTGGCAGCGGATATCAAAAAGCTGTTTTCAGGTATACTATTATGCCGAAATAAGTTTTTGGTTTAAGATGACCAAATATCCACCTTGAAAAGTCATACGAACAATAGCATTTTTACTAAATAAATAGTCTTTAGCGAGACTTAGACATTTTTGGTCAAAAAAAGTTGCACACGGGATTCTTATAATATTTCTTGAAAGTTTTGTCAGTCAATCAGGAGTAGATTTAATCGTATCGGAACTAGTATTGTTTTTTAATACTTTAATATTTTGGCGTTGCTGAATCAAGACATGAATCGATAAGAAGCAGGAATATTTAAAATCTTAGATAATGAATAAGTAATCGAATTGAATGTTTGAGCATCTCAACAGTGCAATTAGAAATAAAGCTGGAAAATTAAGGCGTGCGCCATGCCATCCTAGTAGTGGTTTTAAAGTTTGTCGGAGTAAGCTGACCTGATTCATATGGTTCGATTGGTTAAGTGTGGTTACTTTTCATAAAACCCCTTTTCTGTATTGCTTTGCAAGTCTACAGTTTATTTTTTGTCCCGTACAGAGCAAAGAGAATCATAAACTGATACTCCCACAATAAAAGCAGCTTTCATTTTTTAATCTTTTTTTCAATTAGAGTGATTAAGATAGTATCTAAAAACTAAAGAAACGTCATTAAAGTTGATATTACTAATTGCTCAAATTAAATTTCGCGATTACCCTTCGGGTACGCTTCGCGATCGCAAGTAAACTTATCCTTAATTTGTGAATTAAAGTATTGACCCGCAGAACTGCTTCCTTTCAACTCTTGATAAATTGATTCAGGTACATCGGCATATTGATAAACATTGCCGTTATTAAAGATAATTCGCAGAGCTTTTTGTTCAGCATCATAATCAAACTCTTTAATGGCAGTGCTTTGATTTTTAAGTAGCGGAAAAGCAATCACATCTCTGATACTAGGAGAATCTGTCAGTAACATCACCAGACGATCTATACCGATACCCAAGCCACCTGTAGGGGGCATGCCGTATTCAAGTGCTGCTAAAAAGTCCTCATCAATGTCATTTGCCTCTAAATCTCCTGCGGCTTTCTTAGCGGCTTGTGCCTCAAGTCTCGCCCGTTGATCTAAAGGATCGGTTAACTCGGAAAAACTATTAGCAGTTTCTCTGCCGACAATAAACAGCTCAAATCTTTCTACTAATCCTGGTTTGTCTCGATGAGGTTTGGCTAAAGGCGATATCTCTACAGGATAATCAACCACAAAAGTAGGCTGCGCCAAAGTTGTTTCTACTTTTTGTTCAAAAGCCTCATTAAGCAACTTACCAACAGTCTGACAGTCAGAGGGTACTTCGATTCCTGCTTCTACAGCAGCGGCTTTAGCTGAGTCGAAATCATCAAACTGAGCAAAGTCTACTCCCGTGGCATCTTGCACGACTTGATGCATAGTTACTCTGCGCCAGGGAGTAGTCAGGTCAATCTTCTCTCCTTGATAGTCAATTTTGGTTGTACCCAAAACTTCTTGTGCCACATCGCTAATCAGGTTTTCCGTCAGCCTCATCATGTCGTGATAGTCAGCGTAAGCCTGATACACTTCAATGGAAGTAAATTCAGGATTATGACGAGTTGACACCCCTTCATTACGAAAGATTCTACCCATTTCAAACACTCGTTCAAAACCACCGACAATTAATCTTTTTAGATGTAATTCAGTAGCGATACGGAGATACAAATCCATCTCCAAAGTATTGTGATAGGTGATAAAGGGACGTGCCTCTGCACCCCCCGCCTCGCTTTGCAGTACAGGAGTTTCAATCTCCAAAAAGTCTCTAATTTCGAGATAACGGCGGATGGCAGCAGTAATCTTGGCGCGAATGCGAAAAGTCTGCCTAACCTGGGGATTAACAATCAAGTCCACATAGCGCTGACGATAGCGTTTTTCTGTATCCGTCAAACCATGCCACTTGTCAGGTAAGGGCAGCAAAGATTTAGTCAGAATTTGGAACTCACTAACATACACCGAAAGCTCACCTCTCTCAGTTCTTTTAACTGTACCTTTGACCCCTAAAATATCTCCTGTATCGGAAAGTTTTTTGAGATGATTAAATGCCCCCACCAGACCCTCTGACATGGTGTTGTTAATTCTTTTCTTCTCTAAATAAAGCTGGATCTCTCCTGTCTCATCCTGTAACTTAAAAAACGCCAGCTTGCCCATAATACGACGCGCTCTAATTCTACCTGCGATCGCAATTTGGTCTTCTACTTCCTCTCCCGCAGGCAAATCGACGTATTTTTCCTGTAGTTGAGCAGCATGATGGCTCGATTCCCACTTATAAGCATAGGGATTTAATCCCAACTCCTTGATCTGGGCTACCTTTTCAATTCTGGTTGCCCTAATTTCATCGAGGTTAGAACCGCCGCTGGACTTGTTTGGGGAATTATCTGCTGCCATTACTACTAAAATTGGGATGAATCTGGATTAAATTGATAGCTTATTTACCAAGACTTAATTACAGTTGCATATTGCGTAAAATTAAGTCTAAAGTTTTAGGCGATAGGTGATTAAGAAGGATACTGTTTTTTAGCAAACAGTAATGAATTATAACGTATCTAGGCACTTGAGCTGAGGAAGAAGGAACGAGGAATGAACAAAAGCCCATTACGCCGCATCTATGAGGAACAAAGAAAGAGTTATTATTTTTCTTGATTTAATTGGTTAATTTCAAATTGCGATCGCTTGATCAAAAGAAGATTGACTTTAAAACATCTTGATAGCGATGCATCAAGAAACCCATAAGTAGGTAGGTGAAATTAAATATAAAATAGCTGTGGCAGGGGTTAGGGTGTAGGGGTTAGGGGTCAGGTCAAAGATTGACTACTTGGGTTTCATAAATTATTCTGCCTACCTAGTTAACTGATAGCTTATGTCTAAAAACCAGTAAACTAAGACGAAGTTAATCTACATTAAGCGCAATATTATGATATCTATTGATTTAATTTTGCTAGGTTCCATAGTTGGTGCCGTAATTTTGGCTTATGCACCTTTTCTCGTAGTAGGTTGGGGACGATTACAGGCTGGTTACGATCAATCGGCACCTCGGGCAATGTTCGACAAGCTGCCGACCTATGCCCAAAGAGCTACTTGGGCGCATCAAAATAGCTTTGAGGCTTTAACTATTTATGGTCTAGCGGCTCTTATGGCTTACGCTACGGGAGTAGATTCCCCATGGGCAAAATTGCTGCGATCGCTTTTATAGTAGCTCGATTGTTTTATTCCGTATTTTATATTGCTAATATCCCTTTAGGGCGATCGCTAATGTTTGCGATCGGTTCTTTAGCTGGCTGGACTCTATTTGCTTTAAGCATTTTGCAGGTCGCCAATTAAGCATGGGGCAGATTAATAATTGCCCCAATATATTGCTCCAGAAGCGTTTTTAAAACTCAAAGATAGTTCTAAAAGTACCAACGTAAACCGTATCATTATCGTCATTGTTCTCAGGATTAAGAATGGCGATAAGTCCAGGATTAACAGATACATTTTTATTTATTCTGTATCGATACTGAGCTTGCAGGTGCCAACTAGAATCATCCTCTTCGGCATCAGTATCACTATCAATTATCCGTGGCTGTTGTCCCACGATAAGACCCGCAACATTACCTTCCCCACCAAAATCAGGGAAAGCTAAACTGATTGCCCAGTTTAAAACTTCAGAATTGTCACCAGCCTCGATCCCAACACCATCTGTTTCAGCATTAGCAATAGTATATCCAGCCCAACCAGAGATCTCAATCGGGTTAAAGCTTAAACTAGTTTGTAGCCCAAAGTGATCGGCACTAGTATCAATGTTACCGAAAGGAGCATTAGCTAGTCTGCTTCCTGTGCCACCAGTGACAAAAGCTCTCCCCGCTGGATAATAAGCCCGAACGTAGGTTAAACCAAATTTTAAATTTTTAGTTGGCGCAATATCTAACTGTGCCAAGGCAGCAAAAGAACCATCGAATAATCCATTCTCTTCTGTAGGATTATCGGGGTTTCTCGCCAAGTATCCCGCATTAAAAGCGATCGCATCATTTAGTTGATAGACGGCAGTAACACCTGCCCCTCCAACTCCCTGAATATAAATGGGATTGAATCTACCAAAATTGGAGATTGAGCCTTTAAAGGGATTGGCAAAGAAATCATTGAAAGTATCAGAAATATTAGCGTTATAACGCCCTCTAGTACCATCAATTACGAATCGCAGCTTGTCTGTTGCCCGAAAGCGATAAAAAAGCTTACCAATAGCAACATCATTATTAAGGGGACGATCAAAAGCCAAACGAGTCATGTTTGTCCCCGTTACGCCGACCCCAAATCGTTCTACGTTAAGAGCATCTAAGCGTACTTTTAATAAATCCTTTCCCGTAAAGCTAGAGTCAAAATTGAGCCTCACCCGATTGTCAAATACGGTTTCATCATCAACCTCTCCTGCTGAACCTGCTGTGGCACCAGAGGGTACTGCTTTATCATCACCAAAGGCATTAGTCACGCTAAAGATGACCTGTCCTTTAAGTTTAGTTGTCGTCGAAAACTGGTCATCTTCTAAGGAAGCGGCTCTAGTTTCTAGGTTATCGACTCGACCTTCAATCGCTGTTAATTCATCATCAAACTCATCTTGTAATCGTTGAATACTGGCTAAGTCGAGATTATCCACTTCCAGGCTAGCAATGAGACGTTCAATCTGATTAAGACAGGAGTTCAATCCCGCAGCAAATTCATAGCGGCTTAAAGGTTTATTTCCGCGATAGGTTTGATCTCCAAAGCCTGAAATGCACCCATAACGATCTACTAAAGATCTCAACGCTTCATAAGCCCAATCTGTAGGAGCAATATCTCGAAGCTGATTAACGTTCGTAACCTGCTTCAAACTGTTGGAAAATGGTTGTTTAATCTCGTTTTGGTCTATGACTACTTGAGCTGTAACATGAGAGATTTGTAACAGTATTCCTGATAATAATACTGAGCCTAGACTCAAGTTTAACCACACTTTTTGCTTCATTAACCTCACACCTTTTGAGAAACACAAACTAATAGTTATAACTTCTAAAAAATGAAAATAGCCAATGAAAAGTTCAGAGAAAATACTTAAGATTTAAAGATTAATTACCTATTTATTGTTATTTATTACCAAAATTTAACGAGTGATTTAAAGTAAGTAAGCGATCACTTTTAACTAGAAATATTTAATAAAAATTATTTTTATTCTGCTGTTTGAAAAATTGCCTCAACGCTCAATTCAAGTTGAGTTACAACACTTGATTTTAAGCGATCGCCTTTAACAAATTTTTCCATTTGATATTCCCCTTCAATTAACTTGATTTTGCCCAACTGCTTCGGTGCTACCGAAACTAATACTATCTTCTTCATATTCTGGAGGTTCGACATGAATTAAGACTCGAACCGTGCCAAAATTTTGTTCTAAACTAGCTTCAATTTCTTCTGTAATTTGGTGAGCAGTTACCAAATCATCCGTGTCTACAATTAAATGCATTTCGA
>JBCCDL010000093.1:0-12149 GCA_039030815.1 Cyanobacteria bacterium P01_A01_bin.83
TCTTCGCTATTTGAAAATCGAGATTTACCAGTCAATACTGACTTTAGAGAAATCATTGCTCATGTTTTAGAACATCATTTTGCACTGGACAATGATAGCTTGGGCAAAATTTTTCCTGACTATAGCTTTAACAATGCAGTTGAGTTTTTGGGTTAATTATTTAATCTCTAAGTTATTTCTTCCAGCCATCAATTTGACTAAGAGCGATCGCTATTTAGGGCTTGCTGAATAAGTCAAAATTACTTATATATTAAGTGTTTCAAGACTTTTTGTTCGATTAAAGTGCCAGATTTTTTGATAAATAAAGCTATTTTTATTACATTTAACAAAATAAAATGCGTTGTATTCTTAAAAGCTAAAAGCTAAAGGCGTGCATGCTTTTGAACAGATATCTCATGAAATCTCAGTTTTTCAGTAAGCCCTATTTAAAGACAGTCAGTAAAGATGGCTAATATCGCAGTACGTAGAGAGCGTTAGGACAAGTTAAGTTAAGAGCTTCGCAAGGATGAGGGATGAAAAAGAAGTAAAAGTGTCCTAACCATAATGCGTAGTGCTATATTAGATTGCTACTGAAAAAGATTAGACAATCTTTTTTTGCCTTAATTTTGTCAGTTAATAATTATCTAAATTGAACTGTTCCAAATACTTTTTCCTTCATCAGCATCAAATCGATAAAATAGAGCCTCGTCTTTAAATTCATGCTCATCAAGAACATGATGAAAAATACCTTTATCAAGCATTTTTTGACCCAAGCTGACCGCATCTGTACGAGACAATTTTGTTTTGTTAATAATCCAATCAACAGCCTCACTGCCTACAAAACATCTTTGATATAGCTTCAATTTATATCGACGAGTTTTAATTTCTACTCCTTCTTCTGAACGCATTTCTTGAGCTAGTTGTCTGACGCTAATTCGATTAAGATTAGTCTTAGACTTTTTGTGACCTGAAGATACTGGAATTTTTGGCTCTTTTTGGTTGCTATTTGAGGTGGATATTATATCTGATTTATATTCGTTATTCTCCATCCAAATTCCAATGCCATCTTTTTCTTTGACTAGCAAAGTAGCTATTTTGGAGCGTTCTTCGTGATCGAGATATTCTTCACGACATTCTTTGATCGCTATTTCCATTTCTTCTTTCGGAAAAGCTTTTTCTCTAAGAAACAAATTATTGTTATAGATCAATCCCAATCTAGTTTTATCTTTATTTTTGATCTTGCAATACTGTATCTGCGTATGATCTAAGAAAAGCATTTCTCCTACTCCTATTTCTGTCCCCTAAATAGTCGAAATTAATCGTCAACCTACACTGTTATAACTCAAATTTAACGGCATTCAATAATATTAAAATTTGATGAAGTTATCGAGGGTTCAGTGTTTTGAACTGCCCTCATTCACATTCATAATTTACTCGAATAATTTCTGTATACTCAAAATTATTTAAACTGGGCTTAATCAAATGATAATTTTGCTGATTAAGTTCTAAATTGTCGGACTCACAGTTCTGTTTTGGGGAATAATAGGTTAGCACATACTCTTGACCAATTAGGGGTGCTGTTTCTGCTTCTACCTCTCCTCCCCACTGGGTTTTAGTCACCAAGATAATTAATTGATTGGCTAATTGGGGAATCGCTTTTGCCACCTGTCGGCGATAGATCTGATCGAGACTGCCAAAAGGGGAGTCCATAACAATCGGAAAATTGCTGCTATCGTAACCCATTAAAGTATTGCGCTGACTCCATTGTCTTACCCGATCAATAATCCCACCAATAAAAGATAAGCTCAAAATTTGATTTTCTCCTGTAGATGCGGCAACGGGTAATTCAACTCCTGATGTATGTTCAACTAAGGTTAGCCTGTAATCACAACTGAGTCGAGGAATATAGGGCGTAAAGGAAATAAAGCTAAATATTGACTGTACTTTTTGTTCTAGGACTAAACGAAACTGTTTCTCTAATCTAGTTCTAACTTCATTTAAGCGATCGCCTGCTTCGGTAGCGACAGCAATCCTTTTTTGTGCTAACTTTTGTTTGCTTTGGGTTAACTTATGCTTGTCGATTTTCTGCTTTAATCTGTCTAGCTGTTGAGTGCGATCGCTCTTTTGTTGCTGAAGTTCTCCCTGTTCTAAAATCAGGCTTTTAATTTGCTCTGAGGTAGTTTCGATATTTTGCTGTAACTGTTGTGTATTGCGATTTGGATAATTTTTCAACTGTTTGGCAGCATGTTCAATTTCAGATTCAAGCTGATTGAGCATTAAATATTGATGTTTAATTTCTCCTTGCTGTCGATCTAATTCGCGCCAAAAATTGTCCGAGGTGATCTCAATTGCCGTTGACTGAGTTTCTAAATTGAGTGCCGCATCTTCAACCTGTTTAACTTCTGCTTGTTTGAGCCAAGATTTTACATTTTCATAGGAGTCTGTATCAGGTATTAATTTTGTGCCACAAAGACACCGTTGCTGTGCTAAAAGCTGCTCAATAAATTCCTGTTTTAACCCAGCAGCAAGTTGTCCGCGATCGCGTAATTCTTGTAATAGATCACTAAAGCTATTGGCTATAGCTGGGAGAAATACTTGATAACTATTACTAGATAACAATTTTTTGAGATTATTTTTACTCTCAATGAGATCCTTTTTTAGCGTTTTTTGCTGTTTAAGTAGTTTCAGCTTACGATTTTGAATTTCAGAGGCACCACTAATTGCTAGTAACTGTTGCGATAAATTACTTTTATACTCTTCTAATCTAGTTACCTCCGCCACAATTTCCTGGAGACGCTGGCTGATAACTTCACTCCTCTGTTCTAAATCTATTTGTTCTTGCAGCAGTTGCTTTGTTTGAGCATCTCCTAATTCTTGTAACTCCTCTTGTAGAGTTCTTTTGGCTTTTTTTAGATGTTCAATACCGCGGTCTAAAATCTTAACTCCTAAAAGCTCTTTAGTATCTTCGGCAATAGTCGAATCATGATCGCTTCGCAAAAAGCTATCCATTCTCTCCCCATCGAAGAAAAAATATTGATGCAGACTAGCAGGTAAAATGCGATTGATGATATCTTCTGGAGGTTCTAAAGGAGGATACCAACGTCCATCGTCTCCTGCAACCAACATAAATAACTTAGCCTGACTATACCTAACTTTCTCCTCGGTATCTTTATTCCCGTAGCACTTACGTTTAAGCTGATAAATTTTGCGATCGCATTCAAACTGTAACTCCACCCAACATTCTATTGCCCGTTCTGGTGGCGCTTCAGCGAGCGCTCGTTGATTAACTAGTAGTTCAGGTGAAGCAAAAGCGGCGGTAAACTTTTCATATAGTACCCAGGTAAAAGCATTAAGCAGCGAAGTCTTACCTGCACCGTTGTTACCATAGATCACCGTCGTGTTGCGATCGCCACTGGCAAATCTAATCTGCGGTGTTTTGCCATAAAACTGTCTAAAGTTACAAAGTTGCAGATAATTTAACTTCATTGCACCACTTGCTTAATCACGTTCAAAACATCATCATTGATATTACGTGGCGTTTTTAAATAAAGCTTGTCTTTTTCTAACTTTAGTACTCGTTCAATTACCTGTTTTACTTCAGGGGGTGCATTAGTAATTGGCTCTTGAATTGAAGTTAAATCTGAGATGTCTTGTTGATCTTTTTGATTCATAGCTTAAATTGCGTGCCATCTAAAAAATTAAACAACCTTGCTTCAGAGCAGGTACCATCTGCATATTCAAGAATATCAGGAATTCTGCCTATATCCCGATTGTCTATATAAATATTCAAGCTCACCGAACCAGTATCAGTAATATTTTCAGACACGATAAATTTTGAAATATCAGACAAGTAGCCATAATGATCATACATAACAGAAACCCAGGTTTGCAGGACATCATTGGCAAAGTTAGAGTCTGCATGTTCATAGTAAATGTTAATTAAATTAGGATCATATATTCTCTTAATTATCAAACTTTTTGCAAAACCATTATCACTTAAATAATTATTATATTTATTTTGATTTCTCAGTCTACGAATAATTTCGTTAACTGTCTTATCAGAAGTGCCATCTTTATATAAAGCGTTCAGGTTCTCACTTACCTCTGAATGTCTTCTAATTTTATGACTAACAATGATATCTATCCAAGTGTTTGTTACTTCATTAGCAAAATTAGCATCACGATGGCTATAAGAAAGACTGATGACATCAACACCTTGAATCTTTACCGCACTAAAATTTTTTTTAAATCGTCTGTGGGATAAATATTCTTGATATTGTTGATTTTTATTTAATTTATTGATAACATCATTAATTATTTCATCAGAATTGAATAATTTCAGTATTTCATCAAAAGAAAGCTGTAGCTTACTTAAATCATTTTGTAAAAACTCTGATGACTGATGATTTCTAATCAAAATCTTTCCCTCTGTCTTACATCTGTACCAATGACATGAATTCAAAGTAAATACAGTAAGTAATAAAGTAGCGAATCTTAATATATGCTGTTTGTTCATTAACAAATAATATTTTGAGCTATGCAAAATAAAACTATTTATAATAATGAGCAATCTTTATAAATAAATACAAATTGAGTTATAAGCTAATCAAAAACCAAATAATCTGGTTTAGAACAAGTTTCATCATTTGGAGATTTTAAAATAGTAATATAATCTATATATTCATTAGCAATGCCAATTTCAATACTTTTTAAACCTGTATCAGAAATATTTTCCTGATGAGTAAATTCGGAAAACCATGTGAAATAATCATATTTTTTACTCATCACATCAGTCCAGGTATCTATAATTTCATTACTAAATTTTATATATGGATGTTCAAACTTAACTGTAATAGTATCAGGATTATGATGTCTTGTTACTGCAAAATATTGAATAAATTTATCTGAAGCCAAATAGTTTTGATATTTTTTGTTTTTATTCAGATTGGCAATTATATTATTAATAGTTTGATCAGAGTATGAGTCTTTATACATTGGCTCTAGGCTAACTCCCTTTGGCTTATATTTATCACGAATTTCTTGGTTTACAATGTCTACCCAAGTATTTACCATAGCATTTGCAAAATCTGTATCTGAATGTATGTAGCTAAGAGTTAATACATTATAATCACTATTCTTTAATGATTTAAGCTTAAATTTGTTGGTTAAATTGGTATTCGATAAATATTTTTTATACTCCTGATTTAAATTCATTTTGTAAATAACACTATTGATAATCTCAGGAGATTTTATTTGCTCAAATATCTCGTTAAAAGTTCGTAGAGGTTTATCTGGATTGCTTTGTAATGCAGCAGAATGTTGATAATTTCTAACAAGAATTATCTCTTGAGCTTCACACTCAAGCCAACTACAGGAATTCAAAGTAAATATAGTTACAAATAAACCAGATAATTTAAATAGCTTTTTTAACTTATTCATTTAGATAAAACTATCACCACTAATCTTATTTTAAAGATAGTATAGATAGCAGACAATTTATATCTAAAATAACCTACCCAGTATCGGCTGACTAAAAATATTAATAATTACGCCAATACCGATAGTTATAGAAATCCATTTGAGAGTTGCAAGCGCCGAATATATTTTGTCTACTTTTTGCTCTACAGCTTCAATCTTTTCTTCTAAGACTGAAATTTTTTCTATTTTGGGTTCAACTTGCCTGAACTTCAATTCTATGACAGCAAGTTTCTCAGCATTCTTTACTAACTGATTGAGAATTGCACCTTCATACTGTTGCTTAGTGTCGGGATTAGTCATCTTGATAATTATTCAGATCCATAGTGACTATTGTAATTTGCTTAAGTCAAAACTTTTTTAACTCAGTCAAATCTAGATAATAATTTTGATTGGTCAATCTTTCAGATAAAGGTTATCTTCAATAAAGATAAACAGTTAACCTGACCGATGAGTATTAGTAGTCTCGAATTTGAATTTGATCTAATGTGGGAAGAATTGTTTCCCGACTTAGATTTAGAAACCGAAGTACGGCTGATCCCCAAGCGTCGTTTCAAATTCGACTATGTAAACTTTCCTGCCAAGGTAGCAATTGAAATCAACGGACAAATTTGGCATAAGGGGGGACATAGCACAGGAAAAAGCCTGATGCGAGATTACGAAAAACTCAATTTAGCACAGCAATACGGTTACTGCGTCTTTCAACTATCAAGAGAAATGATTACCGAAACTTGGCTAAAAGCGATCGCCGACACAATTCGCAGCCGAAAATTAGAATTATTATCTATCAGTAATCAGTAATCAGTAATCAGTAATCAGTAATCAAATTATTGTCTTTGCCGAAAAACCTCATAAAGTGCGATCGCACAAGCAACAGAAGCATTGAGACTAGGGGTTTTGCCAACTAAAGGAATTCTGACTAACTGGTCGCAGTTTTTCTCGGTCAACTGGCTTAAACCTTGCCCTTCAGAGCCAACTACTAACCCCACCGCACCGCTAAAGTTCGTTTCATGCAACATCTGGTCGGTATCAGCACTAGTGCCGTAAATCCAAAATCCTGCATCTTTAAGCTTGGTAATGGCTTGGTTCAAATTTACCACCCTGGCGATCGCCATATTCTCTAAAGCTCCCGCAGCTACCTTCATTACTGTAGAGGTTACGCCAACAGCTCGACGTTGAGGAATAACTATACCTTGAACTCCTAAAGCCTCAGCAGTACGGATAATTGCGCCTAAATTGTGGGGATCTTCAATACCATCGGCAATTATAACTACTGGCTCGTTTGTCAGTTTAGCTTGGTCAATTAAAGCGCTTAAGTCCCAATACTCATAAGGAGCAACTTGCACTGCTATCCCTTGATGGTTGCCCCCCTGAGTTAACTGTGACAAACGACGAGGATTTACCTCATCAACAATCGTACCGTTTGCTTTGGCTGCTTTGACTAGAGGATAAAACTGTCCATGAGCCATTAGCTTATCAGTAAGCCAGATGCGGTTGATCTGGCGATCGCTTTTTAAAGCTGCCAAGACAGCATGACGACCATAAGTGAGATCGCTTTGGGTTTCTAGTTCAGTAGAAACTGATGCAGATGTATTTTTCTGACTATTTTTAGCAGAAATCTTAGGTTTCATTGCTAGATTCAATTAAATAATAATTATAGTTAAGGTCAGATTATTAGAGTTGACAAATGACGAATAAGTGTATCAAATAACTAATTTTAAGTAATAAAAATATTAATCAACAATTGAATCAAAATCTAACTTGGCTAATAATTCTGATAAACGCTGTGGATCGGTCAAATGAAGATAACCAATTAGTGCTTCCAAACTAGTAGCCTGCTGATAAGTGTGGCGAGATAGGCGACGTGGCTTTGAGACACAAGCATTTCTGCCACGACGTAAAATTTCTTGTTCTAAGTCTGTTAGATGAGGCAACAACTCTAATAAATGAGCCGCCTGACTTTCGGCTCGAACTTGGGTAACGACTTGGCTATGATAGCTAGCCATTCGTTTGGGAGGTAATAAAAATTTAGTACGAACATAAAGTTCAAATACCGCATCTCCAATATATGCCAAAGCGGTTGGCGATAGCCTTTCAATTTGAGCCAATTGATTTGCTATAGCAGGATTTGACATATACTCACAATCTGCCCAAGTTTGAGCGAAGCCTGATGGCGCATGGTTGTTTTTATTTGATTCTGGTAAATTCACATCCAAACGGGACGTTATCTTGATGCGCGTACATGGAGCAGACCGAATCGCCTTGGTGACGGCGAACTGCACTTGCGTGCCATCGTCAGCCAAGCTGACTAGTAATGCGGTAGCCTCTGTGGGTCGCATCGCTATTTTTTGATGTTTTCCAGTGCTACTTCTACAGAAGGCTGGAGAGAAAGAAACTTCTCTAAACGAACTAGCTTTACGGTTTGTGTAACTCGCGGATTAGTAACAATCTGCAAGCTTCCACCAGCATTTTGTGCTCTTTTGACAAGCTGCACTAAAGCTCCCAAACCAGAACTATCAATAAAATCAATTTGTGCCAGAACCAAAACTACGTTGCTCGGTCCTTCGTCTATATAATTACCAATGACTTTACGAAATGCTGGTTCAGAAAAAGCATCTAGTAATCCAGTAAGACGAAATATTTGATGATTTTCCCTGACTTCACGGGTGCCTCTTAAGCTCACAGTCAGGTTTAGCTGCTCAGGAATAATTCCCTCCTTAACTGTACCTTGATGATTTTAACTATAAATACTTTGTCACTTAGACAGTGTATTATTGTTAACTTTATCAATGGTAAAGTATAGCCCATTTTCGCGGGTAATGTTAGATACGAGATTTAACTTAAATTCTTGTCGTATTTTTGTATGGTTATAGTAGAAAAACTTTAATTCGGCTTCTATGAACACAAAAAACCCTACTTTCGAAACAAAAGCAGGGTTGCAGAGCAAGAGAAATTATTTGAAATATTATGTAAGTCGGTATGACTGACTTGATTTAAGATTAATAATTTTTTAATTAAACAAATATTACCCCTTAGAAATTTCAGATGCATTCGTAAATACACTGAAGTTTTCACTGCTCGATGATTAATTTTTAAGCGTTTGTACTGAGATACAAGGCTCAATTAATAATTATTGATTGTATTTTTGCTCCTGAGGCTAGTACCGCTTTGTTTAAGTAACAAAGGCGCATAGTTCGCCGCATGTAGTAGGAAGTCAAATACAGTCAGGGTTTTAACTGAAATAAATGGTTACTCAATTTACGCCCACGTCTACTAGTCTGTGGAGGCGCTGTCAAGGCAAGATCGGTTGAGTCAGTCTTAGCGTCTTTTAATCTATTTGGTTATTTGGTAAGACTTCTGTTAAAAGCTCTAATTTGCTTGTCGCAGCTTTAATTATGAACTATATATATGGCTTCAATCAAGGACAATTTCGACAAAGCTTCGATGTAAAGTAAACTTCAGATATAAAATTATATGCTTGAAAACTTTTATTGATCGATTAGCTGGCTGGGTAGTAGATCATGCTTACTTCTTCCATAAGATTAAAACTTAAACAATTAAGACAATATTGCGCCAAATTTACCAAGATCAATCGTTGGTTGATCATATTTTTAGCAGCTTTAGGTCTGACTCTAACTTTTTCTGCGCTACCTGTGAGGACGCAGCAGCCTGTAGTAATTAAAACCTTGATCCGCGCTGATGAAGCACAACAACTTCAGCCTTTAGCGCAGAAATTTAATCAACAACATCCTCAGATTAAATTTGAGATTGTAGAAGCTCCCAGTGATAGTAACCAAGTTGAGGACTTATACACCTCCTCCTTTTTATTGGGTAATTCTCCCTATGATGTTGTTTACATGGATATTGTCTGGACTCCCAAATTTGCGGCGGCGGGATGGCTCAGAGATCTAAACGATCGCTTTGACGCTAGTGATGCTGAGCCTTATTTAAAGGGTGATATTGCAGGGGGAACATACGAAAACAAACTATACCGCATTCCTTTCCGTTCTGATGCAGGAATGCTCTATTATCGTCAGGATTTGCTTGCTCAAGGGGGACATGAACCCCCAGAAACTTTTGCCCAGCTATTAGAAATTTCCCAGGATTTGCAGCAGCAAGGATTAACTGACTGGGGCTATGTCTGGCAGGGTAAGCAATATGAAGGGTTGGCAGCGATGTTTGTCGAGATCCTGAAGGGCAGCAATGCTTTTTGGGTTGATCCTGATACTTTAGAAGTTGGTTTGGATCGACCAGAAGCGATCGCCGCTGTCGAATTTTTACGGGAAGCGATCGCTCTTGGGGTTTCTCCTCCTGGGGTGACAACCTATGCCGAAGAAGAAACTCGTCTCCTGTTTCAAAATGGCAAGGCGGCGTTTTTGAGAAATTGGCCCTATGTTTATAGTTTGGCAGCGGATTCGGCGATCGCAGGGAAATACAGCATCAAGCCCATGGTTCATGCCGTGGGCAAAGATAGTGGTGCAACTCTAGGAGGTTGGGGTCTAGGAATTGCCACCAGTAGTCAGCATCCAGATGCGGCTTGGGAGGTAATTGAATTTCTTAGCAGCGAATCTTCTCAACGGGAATTTATTTTGAATACGGGTTTTGTTCCCAGTCGGATTGCTTTATTTAATGATCCCGAGATTGTGGCTAAATACGATTACTATCCTCAGCTACTGGAAGTTGTCCAAAGTTCTGCTCTACGACCCCCCATTCCTCAATATGCTCAAGCTTCAGATATTTTACAGCGCTATTTAAGCGCCGCTATTACTGGCAAAATGACTCCAGAAAAAGCTATGCAGACTGCGGCTAAGGAAACCCGCAACTTATTAAAACGATGAGGGATAAGGGACAAAGGCGCTTTGCCACGCCGCATGTAGGGATGAGGAATGAGGAACGAGGGATAAGGAAAGAAGGAAGAAAATATTTCGAGAGCTAAAAACTGAGAACTAATGACTAATGACTAACAACCAATGACATTTAATAAACAAGAAAAACTAACTGGCTGGTTAATGTTATTTCCAGCTTTATTTATTTTAGGTTTAGTCTTTATTTATCCCATCGCCAGAGCATTTTGGTTGAGCTGGTTTACCGAAAATTTAGGAACGCAACTGCAACCAGTTTTTAATGGTTTGGGTAATTATCAAAGAATGGTCGGGGACGGCAGATTTTGGCAAAGTCTCTGGAATACTTCTGTGTTTACGATAATTAGCGTCGTTTTAGAGTTATTACTCGGTTTAGGGGTGGCTTTGGTTCTAAATAGATCATTTACAGGACGTGGAGTAGTGCGGACAATTGCCATTATTCCCTGGGCATTACCAACGGCAGTTATGGGTTTAGCTTGGGCATGGATTTTTAATGACCAGTATGGCGTGGTTAACGATATCTTATTTAGACTAGGCTTAATCGATACGGGGATTAACTGGTTGGGAACACCCGCGCTAGCAATGACGGCTCTAATTATCGCCGATGTTTGGAAAACTACGCCGTTTATCAGCATTATTTTACTGGCAGGTTTACAGTCTATTTCAGGAGACCTGTATGAAGCTCATAAGATGGACGGTGCTAGTCCTTGGCAAAGTTTTTATCAGATTACTCTTCCCCTACTGATGCCGCAGATTCTCATTGCTTTACTATTTAGATTTGCCCAATCCTTTGGCGTATTTGATTTAGTACAGGTAATGACGGGGGGCGGTCCTGCTGGTTCGACTGAAACGGTATCGATCTATATTTACTCGACGGTCATGCGCTATTTGGACTTTGGGTATGGTGCGGCTTTAGTAGTAGTAACCTTTCTTCTTTTAGTATTAGCAGTGGCAGTTACTTCTTTACTGTTAAAAAAAGTTCGTGCGTGAAGTATGCTGAGAAATTTGGTATGGCTCATAACTTGCAGTACAATCTAAAAGATGGAATTGAAGAATTATATAGAGCTTTTGCTGATGTTCCTAAACCTCACTTCGTAGATGGATGTTCCTGCTGTATTGGAAGAAAAGAAATTAGTGTCCTGCTGAGTAAACCTGTAAGGAAAATTTCCGCAGGTGAACTAGCATCGTATGCTGCTTCTGTTTTTTTGACTGTGGGCAATGAGACAGATTTTCAGTACTTCCTGCCCAGGATATTTGAATTGTCAGTTACAGAAAAAGGTTGGTATCCATGTCCTGAAGTTGTGTTAGGAAAATTAAAATTTGTCCAATGGCAAGAATGGAGCAAGTTAAAAACAACAGCAATTGAGTCCTTTTTAGAATTGGCTTTTGTAAATTTCGTTCTGCAACCAGAGAAAAATCCTGATTCGCTATTTTTTGGTGATGAACCTGATACATGGCTTTGTGCGATCGCCATATCAGGAGCAAAAATAGAGACACTTCTTAAAAGAATTCAGACAAACGGTAAGGCATTAGTAACTTTGTACGAATTAAATAGTGAAACTTTGATCAAAGGAAAGTTATTTAATGGATTTTGGCATGATCTTCCTGATAGTCAGAGAATTATCCTTAAATGGTTTCAGTCTGAAGAGATAATGCAATTGATTAATCAACAATATTTAAATCAGTATGACGATCAAAATTAGGTTCAGGAATATTTGAATAAATAATGTCATAATTTTTATTTTGGTGAGTGAGACATTAGATCCCATGCTCTAACAATCATTTCACTTAACCACTTACGTCGCTCTGAATCTAAAACTCGATCATCGTGCA
>JBCCDL010000094.1:0-12116 GCA_039030815.1 Cyanobacteria bacterium P01_A01_bin.83
AGTTGCTTGCGGGATAAAACTGCCGTTGGGGGGGGGACAGCCATACCTGCGCGAAAGGCAAATATTGGGGAATCAGTGACTAGCCAATCTGAGGGCTGACTTGACTGCTCAATTGCAGTTAAAAACTGTTGTTCATGACTAGTAGAAATAATATCGCTGTTACAAGCTTTACTCCAATGATTGATCTCTTTATAAGTGGTTTTGGTTTGTTCTCCAATCAAGAGAATCGCGCAATAGAAGACAACTACAGTAAAAAAGGTGAGAATAATGCGAAGATTGAATCTAAAGTAGGTTCTCCCAGAGTAAACTGCCGTATTAATAATATTTCCCAAAGCATAGCCCACCATAATAATTGCAGGAACTTGCAATAGCAGTACCTGGTGGTACCAAATTGGTCGATGATTGATCAGTAGCCAATAGGCAATACTTGACCAAGCGGCAAAATACAAGATCTGCCATTGTTGACGCTTACATGCAATGATGGAACCCCAAATTGTAAATCCGATCAAGAATAACCTGTAGTCATTTTTTACAGAACGCCCTAATGTCATGTCTTGGAAAGCTTCGGTAGTTCTGGCACTGGTATGATTATTTACCAGCAGGTCAATATTATCAATCCCCACCAGCAAGATTAAAATCAGTAAACTAAATCCTGAAAAGATAATCAACCATAAAGCAGGTAACTGTAGTTTATGATACCAGCTTGCTGTTTTTATCAGTTTAAAGCGATCAGCTTTGCTGTTACGCGCAGCGCAATCACAAATAATGCCACCAAGAATAATCGGGGCAATAAAGAAGGTAAATAACTTGGTTAAAACCGATAAGCTCAAGAGCAAAGCTGAGACAATTAACCATCTTCGCTTATAAGTTTTATGCCATAAAATAATACTTAGTAATGCTCCGAGGGCTAAAGTGATACAGGGGAGTCCTACCATCACCGAGACACTTAGTTTCCAATAGTTAGGTGCAATTAATAAAAACAGGCAGCCAATATAAGCATGTAAAACTCCTCCTAACAGATATAAAACTAGCCAGGTTTGCCACAGTAGAATTGTTGAACATAGCAGAATTAAAATGCGAGCCAAATCAACATTCGTCTCAAATAACTTGAACCACCAGGACAATAAATAAGTTAGTAATGGGGGCTGATCATTCCAAATATCTTGATAAAGTTGATAGTCCCTGTTGAGCAGAAAAGCCTTAATCAAATTTATCCCTTCATCAGGATCAAACTCAAAGCAACCGTACCAGTTGATAATACTCAACCCTCCTATAAAAAAGACTAGAGGAAGCACTATTTGAAACCAGGGACTACTTTTTAATTGATTTTGGATGGTCATAAATGATGTTCTTATTTAAATCACGAGATTGCGCCTAGCAGATAAGACTAAATAATAACCACTAATTGAGGTCATGGTTATACCGCTATCAAGCAGCCGTGTAACCATGACCTCAATCTTGATATGATGATTATTGTAAATATTTATTAATACGGTGTTTATTTTAAAATGAACTTGAAAACTAGCTTGAAAACAGCTTTTCTTGGTTGTGTCTGCATAGCAATGCTGCTGTTTGTTCCCTTTGACGCAATTGCTCTTGAGCAAATTTCCCATGCTCCTGAAGATGCTCAGGCATCTATTTTGTCACCCCAAGACGGTGCAACTGTCTCTAGAACATTTTCGGTAAAGTTTGGCTTAACAGGAATGGAGCTAGCTCCTGCGGGGGTAGACAAAAATAATACTGGACATCACCATTTATTGATCGACCAACCAGAAATAAACGATTTCACCGCTTCTTTACCTGCTACGGAGCAAATTCGCCACTTTGGTAAGGCGCAAACTGAGACTGAACTTACTTTAGAACCTGGGGAGCATACCTTACAGTTGATTTTAGGCAACTATCTGCATATTCCTCATGACAATCCTGTAGTATCTCAACCCATTACGATAGAAGTAAAGTAAATATAATTATTCACTTTTTCAAAACTCAATTATGTCTTATTCTCAGTGGTTCAAAATAGCTAATATCGCTTTCTGGGCAACTATTATCTCCGTACCCGTAGTAGCACACAATGTAGAAATATCTAATGATGTAGCTGCTACCTTTCACATTGAACCTAACCATAACCCCAAAGCTAATCAGCCAACCACAGCCTGGTTTGCCTTAACTCGTCGAGGGGGAGCAAACATTCCTTTATCCGAGTGTGACTGTGCCTTGAAAGTTTATCGAGTTCCGCGAGCAAGAGACGCTAATCCAATATTAGAACCAGAACTAATCCCACTTAATGTAGAAAAGTATCAAGAAATTCCTGGAGCTGAAATTTCTTTTCCTCAACCAGGAACTTATGAATTAGAGATTACTGGAACTGCAAAAGATAACAGTTTTGGTCAATTTAATTTGGCTTATACCGTAAACGTAACGCCTTAGATAACTTTTGCACTAAGATAATAAATCTGGATATTTGGCAGTCATATTGCAAACTTATATCTCATTGGCTCAATAATTTGACGATTACCAAGTAAAGTAGATCATATAGTTGTAATTACTTTTGTTAGCCATGGGTAAAAAGGCAAAGCTAAAAAAGATACGTCAACAGCAAAAAGCAGGCTCTAAATCACAACCTAAGTACGACCAAACGCAGTTTGTGGAGCAGTTTACTCATATGGGTTATCAAGTGCAGGTAGACCCCAAACTACAGCCCAAAACTAATAGAGGCAATGTTGCCCCCCAATTGCCTCGTAATGAGATTGAACCCCAGTTATAATAAGCTGGAGCTAAATATATTATGGCGATCAGCTTTGCTGCTACGGGTCGCATAATCGCCAATAGCTTCGATAGCTAAAGCCAAGTTTGTTTCAGGCGTTTACGGCTCAATTCCCAATTACATATAGGTAAAACTATTGGCCATAATAGAGGAGCAGTCAAAATTATTACCCAAGAAAAAAGGTTCATTTTAGAGGTAGTGTGATCTAAGAAAAACCACATCAGCCAATAGATTACGACCATTAAATAAATTGTCCAATACCAATTCAGGATATCATTGAGCATCTTTTGATAGATCCAAATAAATCTTTTTTGTTAATTTATTATTGTTGCTACTATTTAAAATAGTCAGTAGTGAAAATACTTAAATTTACCTAGATTAAAATGAGAAGTAAATTTTGTATTGAATTTTATTAATAATCTAATTAATCCCAGACGCGATCCGAAACCTGCAAATTATCCCTACATTATTAATCTCCGTGTCTCCACACCAGTCATTAGTAGCAAAATTCAAAGTATTTTATATAAATACATATATAAGTATATATATTTATAGCTAACAAATTAGGTCAATTGATTCAAAATTTTGCTTTCAGTTTATTAAAAGACAATAAATCTAATAATACATTCTTGAGATATCAAAATTGCATTGATCTTAATAATTTTGTATTTAATTAAGCTTCTTTATTCGGACTAAGCTATAACTAAAAATTAAATAAATTTCTGCGTCAAATTATGATTGCTGCTAGCCGCAAAAAATTTACCCTTGACGAATATCACCGTCTGATAGATTTAGGATTTTTTACCGAAAATGACAAGATTGAATTAATTAGAGGGGAAATTATGGAAATGTCTCCTAAAACAACCCCTCATTCGGTTTGTAATTCAATACTATTTGGTGAGCTTTATAGTTTACTACGCGATCGCGCTAATGTTAGAGTTGAATTTGTTTCTTAGGAGTTACTTAACCTAGCTAAGGTGCGATCATTTTCTTCGGGAGTACCAATAGTAATTCGTAAACCGCCTCCTGTATGACGGATTAGTGTTCCCTCTGTTTTTAAGTTTTTGATAATCTCGGCGAGAGCATGATCATGATTATTATGTTTAACATCATTTAATCTTAGATAAATAAAGTTTGCCTGACTCTGCCATACCTTGAATTTAGAATCTTGCTGGAGAATAGTATTAACTCGCTCTCTTTCTTTGATAGTTTGAGTAACTAAGGGCAACAGTAATTGACGACTTTCCAGGGCAATTTTAGCAGTTAGCTGAGAAAAACTTGGAAGATTATAAGGCAAACGGACTTTCTCCAATACTTCAATTAAATCAGGATTTGCGATCGCATATCCCACTCGATGAGCAGCTAACCGAAAGGCTTTGGAAAAGGTGCGTAGGACAATCCAGTTAGAACGCGCAAAGACTTCAGCAACAGCAGAAGTTTGGCTAAACTCAAAATAGGCTTCGTCAATTACTACTAAGATATTTTCTGGTAAACTCTTGAGCCAATTCAATTCCTCAGTTTTTAAGGCATTACCTGTAGGGGAATTAGGATGCACCATAAACACCACCCGAATTGGTGGATTCTCTGTTTGCTTAATCGCTTCAGTGGCAATTTCTAAATCTAAGGCAAAGTCTTCTTGTCGCCCAACAGTAACTACAGAAATACCCAAAGTTCTGGCTAAGATGCCATACATCGAAAACGTTGGAGTTGCCACCAAAATCGAACCTGCTTCCCCTAAACATGTGGCAATTAGTAGCGAACGTATTAGTTCATCCGAACCATTACCCACAGAAATATTATCCTGGCTGAGACTATCCTTAAGATTAGCCGATTCTACTACATATTCAGCGATCGCCTGTTTTAGTTCATAATGACTACCATCAGGATAGCGATTGGCTTCAATTTCTTGTTGATAAGCCCATGCCAGCTTAGACTTAATTTCGGCAGGTAAATCCAACGGACTTTCATTAGTATCCAAACGATCTACAACAGCCGCAGTTTCACCTCCTGGATGAGGCTTGTATGCCGCTAATTGGGCTAAATCATCACGGATAAAATCAAGGCGATCACTCATGTTATTGGTTAATGGTTTAAATAGAATAGGTTCAATCAGCATTGAACATTTGTATTGTATTATGCTCACAATAGAAGCATTTAAGCCCCAGAAAAGCATAATTGCTAACTTTAATCTAGATGTACTTAATATTTCGACGTTGGTAAGTGCGTAATGCTAAATCTATCGAAACTGATACCAATTGAAAATATGAAATCTTCAAAAGCTAAGAGCTAAGAGCTAAGAACAGTATTATTTTATAAGTCATTACATAAATTACCAACGCCAATATTTCGAGTTTAGATCTCACGCAGCGGTGCAAAAACGAAAAGAGATTAAACTTAATTTAGTTAAATAAACGGCTAAAAACTTAGTTATGAGGGATCAAGGAACTATGGATGGAGACAAAAGTGCCTAGAAAGGTCGCGCTACTAATTGGAGTTAGTGAGTATGGCGAAGGTATCCCGTCTCTGTCTGCTTCACCTAATGATGTAGCGGCGATCGCCAGAGTGCTGAAAAATCCCCACATGGGAGGATTTGATGAGGTAACACCACTCATTAATCCCGATGCCAAGGCGATGAGACTAGCAGTACAAAAGATTTTTACTTATCTTCGGCTGTACGATCTGGCTCAAGGATTAAGTCGAATGCTTGCAAGTCAGATTCAAGCCATAAATCGCTCTCTCAAATAATCAGTAATTTACTCTACACAGCACGATGTTTTAATAAGGTGTGAAAATCGATCTTCTCCTTTAACCATTTCCCCTTACCCTTTAACCAGCCTTAACAAGCTAATTTGTTTCTTAGGAGTTATACTTGTCCAATCTGTTGCAACACTTGTTCTAAACTAGTGGCTGGTTCGAGACATGATGACCCTTGACAGACAATTGCTACTGCCATAGATGGTAATTCTGTTGCAACTCGCAATATAGTAGTGGGTAAGTAATCAGAACTTAATTGCTCAATCACTTCTAAATCAGCTTTAACACTGGTGCCATGTAAAAACCAATCTAGCGCCGTAAATAAACTAGGACAAGCCGTCGGAGATTTTGCCATTACAGAACTAAACGCCTGGAGTCCTTGCTGTGCTTGCTCAAGATAATTTAAATCATCTGTCAATAAAGCCAGACGAACCAAATTTGCGATCGCCACGCCATTAGCCGCGGGGGTGGCATTATCCATATAGCTACGCTCTCTAACCAACAAATCTTGACCTGCATCGGTGGAATTATTATAGTAACCGCCCAATTCGATACTCCAAAGTTGCCCGTCAAATTCCTTTTGGATTTTAATTGCCTGTTCTAACCAGTGTGAATCTTGAGGATAAGCAGCTTGCAGATCTAACAAGGCTTTAATCAACAAAGCATAATCTTCCGACTGTGCCGCTACCGTTGCCATGCCATCGTAATTAAGACGTTGCAATCTGCCGTCAAGCCACTGATTTTGCAGTATAAAATTAACCGCACTGATCGCCAAATCCCCATAAATCTGTTCTTTAAACACTCCATAGGCTCTAGCTAATCCTGAAACCATCAAACTATTCCAGGCGGCAATCATTTTCGTATCGGTAACAGGGGGAATCCGTCCTTGCCACTCTTTGGTTTTCGCTTCTGAATTGTTCTTCGCAGGGGGAAATTGCTCTATTTCCGATGCAGCCTGTCCATAGCGCACCGTAAATAATTTAGCTAATGCTTGCTCGATAGGATCTGATAATTCCTCGGTAGAAAGACGTTGCAAAACGTTTTTCCCCTCAAAGTTCCCCCCAGAGGTAATGCTAAACTCTCGCTGCATAGCGGCTAATTCTGCTTCACTTAATAAAGCCTTTAATTCCTGATAATTCCAAACATAAAAATCTCCCTCTTCAGGCTCTATGGCATCAGAAGTAACAAAATTATCAGCATCTTGAGCCGCATAAAAATAACCATCATGGTGAGTCATCTCCCGCTGAAGCCAAGTAACAGAACCTGCGATCGCTCTTTTCATAGCAGGTTCTGTTACTCCCTTACTCCAAAGATTAGCCAAATACTCAACAATTTGCCCATTATCATAGAGCATCTTCTCAAAATGCGGCACTGTCCAGGTATTATCTACGGTGTAGCGGTGAAATCCTCCCCCTACATGGTCATAGATTCCCCCCGTAACTAAATCTAATCCTCGCTGCTGGGATAACGCTGAACTATTGTAGTCATACTCTCCCTCCAATCTACTCCCCTGTAAAGCAATGGTGGAGTAGGGAATCATCGGGAAGCTAGGACGACCAAAATCGTTAGGTTGAATTGCCGCTGTATTGGCATTAATTCCCTGATCAAGTAATTGCCGATCCAGATTCACCTCGGTATCAACAGCTAACGCGGCAGACTTTTGCAAATTACTGAGAATTTCGCTTTTAAACGCCACCAACTTCTCTGGCTCATGATCGTAAAAGCGACGAATGGCTTGAAGAATCTCTAAAAACCCAGGACGACCATATTTCGGTTCAACAGGAAAATAAGTCCCCCCATAAAACGGCACCAAATCTTCAGGATTAAGAAAAATATTTAGGGGCCAACCTCCTTGACCAGTCATCATCTGTAACGCCTGCATGTAGATGCTATCAATATCTGGTCTTTCTTCACGGTCGACCTTGATTGGTAAAAAGTTCTGATTAAGGTAATCTGCGATCGCTTGATCGGAAAAAGCCTCTCCTTCCATTACTGTACACCAGTGGCAGCTTGAGTAGCCAATGGAAAGAAAGATCGGCTTATTACCTTGCTTTGCTTCTGCTAATGCCGCATCACACCAATACCACCAGTTAATCGGATTATCGACATGTTTTTGTAGATAGAGACTTTGTGTCGATTGCAGATGATTAGGCATGTTAAGTTCGGTGTGAGTTAGCTTAGATCTTTAGATAAACTGCTTTACTCGGCTCATGATATCAAGCCGCGTCAGTGTCTTGATGTATCTTTTGATCATCGCTACTATTTTAACTAGCCAAATCACAACAGTCTGTTACATAAGCATTCTGAATTAAAGAAGAGTATTATAGATTGCGGATAGAAAATGATATCTGACAACCTTTGTCTATAGATTAAGGTTTGTTGGGATACTAAAAGGGAACGTGAATGCTAGCTGAGTCTGGGAAACTCAGCTTTATTTTTGTCCGTATTGCGACATGTTTTATGACACAATGATAGACTTATAAGCGACAAGTAAACTAGATTTATATTCAATCAGATGACGCTTAAAACACTGAAAACAATAGATGCGCCGAATGCTTTACCGCAGATCTATACAGGAAAAGATTTAAGTCTCAAAAAACTAGCTGGCTTTATGGGTATAACTCATCAAGAGATGGCAGATATTATTGATAAAGATCTGCGTACTGTACAAAGAGATACTGCTTCAACTAAGGTAGCCCAAAAGCTAAATCCAGTGATTTACATTTTGAAAATGCTATGGGAACTTACAGGAGAAGATTTGGTAGCAGTTCAAAGATGGTTGCGGGAACCATTAGTTGAATGGCGTGGTTTAACTCCTCTTAGTTGTCTACTGGAACATAAATTTGATGCAGTGGTGCAGCTAGTGGAAAGAATACACTTTGGCGATTCGGCTGGCTACTAGTGGTTGCTATGACAAAAGACACTGATGCTATTAGAATCCAAAAATTAATTCAAGCCGTTGTCCCTAATAAAATCAAGTTAAGCTCTGTTCAAGGTGATTTCTATCGTGTAGTTTCTTTTAAGAGATCCCAAGGAATGTTATCAACCAAAGGTGCAGAGCTAACGGGAGGACGTTTTAATTTTCGTCCACCAGGAGGTAATTCCTTTCCTACCCTTTATTGCTCCCAAACCAACTTTACGGCAATTCATGAGCGATTTTACAATTTGATTACTGACCGTAAACCGCTACCACCCCATACTGTTGCTTGTATCCAAGTAGATTTGGCAAGAGTTTGGGATTTAAGCTCTGTGCAACTATGTCAGCAAGCAAATATTGATTGGGATGAATTAAATCAACCTTGGGAATATTATCAAGACTATTTGCAGATTCCCTCTTACTCTCAATTAATTGGCGAGATGGCTTATCAAGAACAAGTAGAGGCGGTGATGTTTGAATCAACCAAGCATTCAGGTTATCCTAATCTAGCTATCTTTAGCGAACACCTGACCCTGGATCGATTAAATATTTACGATCCGCGAAACGAATTTAGCGATCAATAATTTAATTTATCTAATCTACTCCGTATTGAATCCAAAGTCACATTAATGATCTCTTACCTCAAAGGTACCAAAGTAGAAATTACCAAAACCACTCAAAATCGCCTATTCCTGATTTTAGATGTCAACGATGTTGGCTATGAAATGCAGATCTCGACTCGTTTTGCCCGTCAACTAGATGAGCCAGAGCAACCAATTCAAGTCTTTACTCATCTCCAAATTCAAGAAGATAAACAAATTCTCTATGGTTTTCCTTCTGCTGCTGAACGAGATCTATTTCGCCAGTTAACTGCCGTTAGCGGGATTGGGATGCAGTTAGGAATCGCTTTAATCGACACCTTAGGTATCTCAGATTTAGTGGGGGCAATTGTTACCAGTAATATCCCTGCCTTGACTAAAACTCCTGGGGTAGGTAAAAAAACTGCCGAGAGAATCGCCTTAGAATTAAAAGCCAAACTGGCTCAATGGCGCCAAATTTCAGGAATGGAGGTTCAGCAACCCGAAGCTGTGTTTGCCCCTCAACCTGAAATCAAAGAAGATTTGGAAATGACCTTGTTGGCTTTAGGCTACACCAACGAAGAAATTGAGCAGGTTTTAACTGCTCTTAGTCAAGATAACCAGTTACTCAAAAATCCTAATGTGGAAGAATGGATCAGAAGTGCTATCTCTTGGCTAAGTGGAGAATAAATCAGTCAACACCTCAACACTCAACAATGAATTTACACAACGAGGCAGAATGTCCTAAACTAAATCCGTAACGCTATAAATCATACCAAATTAAATGGCTTTTTTTACACATAAATCGTAAGGGCGAACGGCGGTTCGCCCCTACCAGAAAGATCTGTCATCTTTTAAATTTAAAATGGTATCACTTTTCATGACTGAGAAAAGGCTAGTCCACATCTACAGAACTTAGCCTTTTAACTCTTTATATCTTTTTCAACTCGTTGCACTCGGCGCACCTGGCAGACTGCTGCCAATGCCTGTGGATGTCTCGTCAAATACGGTAGGCGCGCCGAACTCAAGTCCCAATGTATCAGCAATGGTCAGAGTGTCCGTCAAGCCTGCATTGTAGTTGCCGTCGAGGGGTGTAATTGTGACCTTGTCGGCAAGGAAGTTGGAACCCTCGCTGTTAGGGTCGTCGGAAATAACAGAATCCTCGAATGTAAAACCGAAGGTGTCGGTGTTGCCTGGGAAGGGAATCAGCTCTACGCCCACATCAAGGGCTGTGGCTTCGTCGAGTTTAGTGAAGGCAACGTCTTCGAGGCTACCAGCAAGGGGGACATTAATATTAAGACCGCTGTCCCCCGTTAGGAAGTCTCCGTCACTCGGCGCTGTCTCCAGCAGCGAGTCAATTACCTCGGTCGAGATCTTAGCCGCATTCTCAAATACGCCCTCTGTCTCAGAGAACGAAGAAGGAAGCTCTGCCGAAACAGCGATCGCAGGAATGTCGTTATCAAAGATGGAAGTCACCACTGGCGCAACCGTTGCCGACGTATTGGCTGTAATGCCAGTACTAGAACCAGCACCGATTCCCGATACCACAAGATCTGGTTCGTCCTCAGATAGCACCTGCGGTAGCAGTACCTCCAGCCCGCTGGAGAGGGTTGTGTTTGGTGTCGCGTTGACGGCAAAACTGCCAGGGGTGAACTCCTGAGCCGCCCAAGGTCCAAAAATTGTCAGCGCCGTACCCTCGAAGCTCTGGTCAATAAGGGGTGCGACAACCGTGACATTATGACCAGCCTCAAGTAATGCGTCTCGCTGCGCGATCAGACCAGGGGAATCGAAGCCGTCATCGTTGGTCAGCAGGATATCGAGGGACACATCGGAATTAGCTTCATCGTTGAAAACGTCAGTCAGACGAGTCTCAAGGGTTGCACGGTCAGCCTCCGAAGAGAACCAGTTACCGTCAATTGCCGACACGGTGATCCGATCAAGCAGAAACTGCGCGCCTTCTGAGATAGCGTTGCCTGAAGACTCCTCTACAGGGATAAAGTCAGATCCCAGAAAGATTGGGTCTTCAGCATCTGGGACATCAAAGAATTCGGTCGGTGTGCCAGGCGCCCCTGGTGGCTCTAGCTCCGTCGCCTCAGGCTCTAAAACTATCGGAAACGTGGCAGTGACCTCTTCGTCGATGAGGGTCATTGCTACGCCATCAAGAATCTCTGATTCAGGCACATTGATTGATAAACCGATGCCCTCTGGCAGCAGTGGTGCATCCTCGGCTCGCGAGCTATCAAGCTCCTCAAGCACTTCGACCACGAATCCAGCCGAACGCTCGAAAGCAAGCTCAGGATTCTCATCGTCGGCAGCGGACACAGCGATCGCTGGGAAGCCTTCAAACAAAGCGGCAACCGCGCCATTGACCGTGCCTGAGATATTATTACTCGTGCCGATGTTTTCGCCCTCATTCGTACCTGAAATGACAACGTCGACCTCTTCCCCTGGAAAGATCGCCCCGAGTTCGACTAACTCAAGTCCTGTTAAAACAGTCGGCACCACTGCGGCGTCAACTGCAAAACTATCGGCTCCGAATTCTTCAGAGGTTTCAATCGTAAAGGAACTAGTTATGGCATCGATCCCGCTCAACGTGCTGCCCTGAGCGCTCTGTGGACTGTCTGGTGCCACGACTGCCACGTCGTGTCCTGCTGCAACAAGACCGTCGAATAGAGTTCCGATTCCGTCTGCATCGATTCCGTCGTCATTAACTAGAAGAATGTTGAGAGACATAGCTGTTTTCCATAAGGTTTTTAATAAAGCAACTTGATTTACTGACACAGAGTTTGATAACTACTTTGTTATCAATCAAGTCATTTTCTCTTTTTTGTCTTTGATTGATATGTGAACGTCAATCAAAGACAACCAAAAGATACCAATGCTATCTAAATGCCTTGTTAAGGCTCTATTAAAGTAAGGGAAAAACAAGTTGTCTGTTAGATCTTTCTAGTTGGTAAATAGGGGGGTCTCTCTGACCAATAAGAGAATGGCTATAAAAGTAATATCCCTTAATTATATTCAAAATAAATTATCATTTTGGCTGTAACCTATAGCTAGAGATATTTATCAAGATTTGATTTATTCATTCTTAATCTAGAATTCA
>JBCCDL010000095.1:0-12085 GCA_039030815.1 Cyanobacteria bacterium P01_A01_bin.83
AGTTTGTTGAGCCAAATCATGCCAACTAAAGCGTTCAGTAATAGATTTATAAGCGTTATTCACCAATTCTTGAGCAAAAAGAGGATTTTGTAACACTTCCAGGATGCCCCAGGTTAGAGAGTCAGAATCGTTAGCTCGGGTGACAATTCCTGTCCGATTATGCTGCACTACTTCGGGAAGTCCCCCTGTGTCAGATACAACTACAGGAACCCGAGCTGCAAAACTTTCTAATGCCACAATGCCAAAAGGCTCGTACAAACTAGGAAAAACGGCACAGTCGGCAACAGTTTGAAATTTATCTAAGTCAGCATCAGACATAAAGCCAGTAAAATAGCACTGTGACCAAATCCCTAAACTTTGAGCTTGGTGCTTAAGACGAGATGTATCACCGCCGCCAATAATAATAAATTTAACTCCACCACCCAAAGTATTGATGATTTTCGGGGCAGCATCAAGCAAGACTGAAATACCTTTTTCATGGGTCATGCGTCCGACATAGTAGATAATTTTCTCTTTGTCATTGGCAAAGCGGCGACGAAATTTAATTCTCTCAAAATCATGACCGTGAAGCTTTTTTTCAGGACGAATACCATTGAAAACCACATCAATCTTATCGGTTGGGGACTCAAATACTCGTTGGATTTCCTGACGCATATACTGACTACAGACTATAATTCGCCAGGCTTCGTGTGCTAAGAGCTGTTCTTTACCATTGATATATTGCTGTCTAATATTATGAATACCGTTATGACGCCCATACTCAGTAGCATGAATCGTAGCGACAATAGGTAATCGAAAAGCATGCTTAAGAGCGATCGCTGCGTCGCCAACTAGCCAATCATGAGCATGAATTAAGTCAAAATCATGATGTTTTTTTAGTAACTGCCCCCCCATGCTACCCATGCTATCGTTCATGTTGGCAATCCAATGAAAAAAATCATTACCATGGGCAACACAACAACGGTAAAGATGAATTCCCTCCACAACTTCATATTTAGGTGCCGAGCCAAATTCTACAGTTAGTAGGTGAACTTCGTGTCCCAGCTTAATAATTTCTGGATACAATTCCGCTACATGACGTGCAATTCCTCCAACAATACGGGGAGGGAACTCCCAAGCTAGTGCCAAAATCTTCATGTTTTTGATTCCTCACTCGATCGCATTGACCGATAGCTAATACTCTACCCGACTTATGGCTTAATATACTGTTTTACAGTTTATTCTAGATTTATTGTTACCTTGACGAAGTGAACGCAACACATGCGGGCAAGCCCTTTGTCGTCCTTTTAGGGCGGGGTACTGTTCACAGAAACGTCGTCGCAGGGCGTTAGCCCAGATCGTCGTAAGACGACTGGCGACTTTGAAAAAGTCGCGCACGACTGGCGATGCTACACAGAAGCTTCGCTTCAGAGCCTGCGAAGCAGGCGATGGCGCAACGCGCCGTTCGCGTCCCTTTGTCCACAAAGGAACCCTTCGGTGGGTTCCCCATGTCGTTTATGTCGGACATTGCGGGGTAGTGTTCACTAACCTCCAGGAAAACTCCTCCACGCATTTTCTGGTGTTGAGGGCGAATATTAAGCAATGATCGCAGATTATTTGCCATAGTTAAGTTTCGCCCAACGCAGCACTGCTTCGATATTGTCTGCTATGAGCTATTTATTTTCCTCCGTGTCGACATGTTCTAATCGTAGTGGGGCGTCTTCAACCCGTCAATTTTTGTTCTTAGCTGTAGAGCAATCTCAATAAAATCTATTTAAGCGATCGCCTATTGTTCTCCTGATGCTAATCATTTCAAATTTACGGTTTGGAATAATATCAATTAATACTGCTTGCTCTGCCAGAGACAAAGCTTCAACGGCAGAAATTGCTGGGTGAAAGATTGATTCATCATTAACACTGTTGATATTCATGAAGTCGTGATGTCAGCCCCGTCGTTGTACGAGGGGAGTCTCTCTGACCGTGAAAGGCGGTGTAGCGATGACCGCAATTAAGTCAGGAAAAACTAACTTTTGAATTCGACCTTAATCTGCTCAAAAGCGATCGCTAGACAATAGTTATGCTTTAAGGGTTTTAACACAAAAGTGTAATTGTTTTACCCTCAATAGTCACGATTAGCCAAAGGATACCCTGAGTACATGCCGAACCCAGCGCCTTTGTACGGACTTGCGACCCGACCACGATCATGTAACAATTTTTTTTCTATAATGATAAGCAATCATGAAGATTTGATAATAGAATTACGGTATTCACCAAGTCAGAGGAAGTTTAGGAAAGAGATGAAACTTTAACCATAGAATGCTCTGATAGCAATTACCGAATCTCGCAGCTCAAGAACTGAAGTGTGATAATACTGAGCCGCAAAAGGCGGTGTAGCGATGACTAAATTTTCTCTGTTGAGGCAATATCTAGTCCAAAACTAATGAATTTTCGGCAATGTCGTTCTTTGCTCGTTTAAAATTGCTTTTAAAGTAACTAACTATTATGACAGGTAATAGAACTATTTTTTTAAACTATTTTATTAATCGTAGATTGTATAAACTTGATTCAATCTTTAAACAAATAACCAAATTTTATAGTTAAAATTGACTAGTATCAGCTTACTTGTCTATTTTTTCTACCTCTTGGATTGTTTTCCATCCAGGTAGCCAAATAGAGTCATCCTTAAGTTGAGACGCATTTAACCAAAAGCGAGTTTGGGGATCGCAGGATGCTATCATTTCTGCAAATACCCATTTTCCCTCACTTTTGCGATTGACTACTTGAAAATGTCTCCAGCCCCATGTTTTTTGTATTGCTGTCCATTTAGAACCAACTAAATGGGGAAACTTCTGTTTTCGCTTTTTCGACATTTTAACCACAAAAGACAATAATGTTAGTCTAGTCGCAATAATCTACTCTTTTACATTGTGATATTTTTATGAAATCTAAATCTGTTTTGTATCAATTATTTTTAGACCGAGTTAATAGTTATAGTGCTTTCGTTTTATCTTTTGGTTTAGCTCTTGTGGCTACGCCAGCAATTGCTCAAGATAACACTATTGAACTGCAAGATGCAAAGCCAGGTCAATCTTCAACGGAGCAATCAGAGTTTAATTATCGAGATTTACCGCCCCTAGAAGATCAACAATTCCCCACTTCAAACCCTGGACAACAAACTGCACCACTTCCGACCGCTAGTCCAGAATTTGCTACTAGCGAGACCGACTACACTTTAGGAGCAGGGGATAGAATTAATCTAGATATTTTTCAAGTAGAAGAGTATAGCGGAGAGTATCCTGTGCTGGTAGATGGCACCATTAGTCTCCCTTTAGTTGGTAGAGTTAACGTTAGCGGCTTAAGTCTTAAGGAAACTTCGGAAAAGGTTTCTCAAGAGTATAAGACTTATCTCAAAAGACCTATTATAACGGTTGGTCTGCTTGCTCCTCGCCCTCTAAGAATTGGGGTTGCTGGAGAAGTAGATAATCCAGGTTCATATGAAGTATCTCTTGAGCCTGATAATCCACAATTTCCCACAGTTACAGACATGCTGGAACAGGCAGGGGGCATTACCACTATTGCTGATGTGCGAAACATTAGAGTTGCAAGGCAAAGTGGCGACAAAGAAGTAGTTTATAATTCTAATCTTTGGGATTTGTTGACCAAAAATCAAATCAGGCAAGATATTTCTCTGCGTGATGGAGACACCATCTTTATTCCGACAGCGAACGAAATTAACACTAACGAGCTTGATAGATTAGCTCAAGCTAGTTTTGGACTACAGTCTGATAAACCTATCAAAGTGGCAGTAGTTGGGGAGGTATATCGCCCAGGTTCCCACTTCATCCAGCCAGAATTACTGAGCCGTAATACTAACAATGGCGCTAACCAGGGCAAGCAAGAATCGATTCCCCCTCGACTTTCTCAGGCAATAAATGCAGCTAATGGAATTAAGCCTTTGGCAAATATCGAAGAAGTTCAGGTTAAGCGAACTTCTTGGAATGGCGAAGAGAAGCTAATTGCAGTTAATCTTTGGGAAGTAATTCAATCTGGTGATACTAGCCAAGATATCATTCTTCAAGAAGGGGATAGAGTAATCATTCCTGAAGCTACTGCTGTTGATCAAACTCGAACTCAAAGAATAGCGGAGGGTACTTTTTCTCCTGAGACAATTACAGTTAATATCGTTGGGGAGGTTGTTACGCCAGGTCCAGTGGAGGTTAGACCAAATACTCCTTTAAATCAGGCAATTTTAGCTGCTGGGGGATTTGACGCGAGCCGTGCTAATAAAAAAGAAGTAGAGCTAGTTAGCCTTAAGCCTAATGGCACCGTTGACAAGCGTAAGATTCAAGTCGATTTGGGAGCTGAGGTTAACGAAGAGAATAACCCTATTCTAGGTCAAAATGACGTTGTGGTTGTGGGTCGTTCTGGAACTGCTTCTGCCTCAGATGCCATTGGTAATGTTACCAGTCCTTTAGGAGGGATGTTTGGTTTCCTCAACTTTTTATTCTAAATTGAATTTTTAATATTACAAACCCATTGTTCTGCATGTAAAATGCTAGAGCAATGGGTTATTATGCGACTAATTTAACAAAAAAATCCGTGTTGTGAGGATTGGTGAAATAATGCCCGATAGAAGTTCAGATAGTTCCACTTATCTTCCTTTAAAAAATGGCAATGGAATCAGTTATAAAAATGGTAACGGCACCTATACATATTCTTTACCTAGAGTTAATCAATCAGTTGATGCCGACGGAGATAGCATTGATCTTCGTCAGTTAACCAGTATTGTTAAACATCGTTTTCGCTTAATTGGAGCTATTGTGGCAGGCGTTACACTGACCACAGCAATCGTGACTTTTAATCAGGAAGCTAAATACATGGGGAGCTTTAAACTTCTGGTAGAGCCAGTAGCAGAAGAAAAGGAAGACTCTCTATCATTACTAGAGCAAGATTTTGGTGGTTTGGATTATGAAACTCAAATTGAAGTTTTACGTAGTCCTCGCGTTTTAAATCCAATTATCAAAAACTTATCAGCTAAATATTCAGAAATTGAATACGGAGAGTTAATTAAGCGAAGGAAGTCTCCCCTAAAAATTGAGCGATTAGACGAAACAAAAATATTAGAAGTATCTTATATCGATGCTAATCCAGACAAGATTCAGTTTGTTTTAGATAACCTAGCCGAGGCTTACTTGCGTTACTCCCTAGAAGAAAGAAGAGTTGAGGTACAACAGGGAATTGATTTTGTCGAAAGTCAATTACCAGAAGTAAGAGCCAGGGTCGATAATTTACAAGGTAAGGTACAGAAGTTTCGTCAAAGATATAATCTATTAGATCCTGAAAATCAGGCAGAGATTCTTGCTCAACAGAAAGTTGATTTTGAACAAAATTATTTTGATACTCAGGCTCAATTAAAAGAAACTAAATCCTTATATCGTTTACTCAACCAACAATTAGGTTTGCAACCACAACAGGCTTTAGCAGCTAGCTACCTAAGTGAATCGCCTCGGTATCAAAACCTGTTAGATGAACTTCAGCTAGTAGAGGTAGAGTTAGCAAAAGAATCAGCACGCTTTTCTGCTCAGAACCCTGTAGTTGAAGCTTTGGAAGATAGAAAAGCTCGTCTACTCGACCTACTGCAACAGGAAGCCAAGGGAGTTTTGGGGCAAAACCTCTCAAATACCGTTGAAGATGCTCCTGATTTAACTTCTCCCAGTACTCTACGTCTAGAACTTAATCAAAAATACATCGAAGCTACTAATGAAATTCAGATACTTGAGCTAAGAGAACAGGTTTTACAAGAAGCACTCACAGAGTTAAATGATTTAATTAAGCAGATGCCAGTCATTGCCCGTCAATATACTGACTTAAATCGACAACTCACTGTTGCGACTGAAAGTTTAAATCGATTTTTGACGGCTCAAGAGGAATTACAGTTGAAAGGAGCGCAACAAGCACTGCCCTGGCAGACTATTTCTCAACCAAACATCTTAGAAGATCCTATCTCGCCAAATCCACCACGTAATATTGCTTTAGGATTGATCTCAGGATTAATGTTAGGTTTCGCTGCTGCACTTTTAGCCGAGCGTCTTGACCCAGTATTCCACTCATCCCAAGAGTTAAAGGAACATATTAATCTACCTATCTTAGGTTTAATTCCTACCCAAAAAGACCTTAAACCATCAGATGAAATAGAATCACTACCAAAGCAAGAAAAAATAACTCTACCTCAACTCCAAATTGGTAACACAAAACTCAATTTAAATCGTCCCTCGAAGTCTTTTAGAAAACCTTCTCTTGATAGCAAACAGAAATGGTATGGTGCATCTCCCTTTTTAGAATCTTTTCGCTCTTTAAATACAAACATCAAGCTATTGGGTTCTGATACTTCAATTCGCTCATTTGTTATTAGTTCTTCAATACCTTCAGAAGGTAAGTCTACTGTGTCATGTCATTTAGCACAGGCTGCCGCAGCGATGGAACAAAGGGTGCTGTTAATTGATGCCGATTTACGTCGCCCACAGGTTCATCGCTGGATTGGTATTGAGAATAATGAAGGTTTGAGCAACGTTCTTGCCACTGGCTTGGATGTTGAAGAAGCTATTATCAAAGTACCACAGTGGGAGAATTTATCCGTAATCACTGCTGGAGATATTCCACCTGATCCTACTCGTCTTCTATCATCTCAAAAAATGTATTCCCTAATGGAACGTCTTAGAAGTAGTCGCAAATATGATTTAATTATCTACGACACTCCACCAATATTAGGGTTTGCTGATGGTAGAATTTTGTCAAATCGTACTGATGGTGTAGTCTTAGTTGTAAGAATTGGCAAGACAGATCGTTCTCTTGTAAAACAAAATATTGATAATATTCAAATGTCTAATGTGCCAGTTTTAGGTATAGTAGCTAATCAGGTTAATCGCACTACTAATTCTTATCATTATTACAATCATTATTATGCTGATCGCCAATAATTTCAATAATTAATCTTGAAAGGTTTTATGAGTCTCTATAGCAATTAATTTACCGTAACGTAAAAACTAAGAGCTATGACAACATTGAAATTAACTAAATACCATTAGATATTGTAATATATCGATACAATATCTAACGCATACTTATTATAGTGAACCTGCCAGTTATTTCCTCAACCTTTTTCCTGACTCTGTTAATGATGATTGGGCTATTCTTTTTTATTCGTGCCTCAGTCAAAGATCGTACTAAACAAATTAAACTTGTTCCTGCTGAATCGGACGATATTTTAATTAAAAAATTGCAGGATTATTTTGAATCAAGAGCCTACCAATTAGTCTCAGTAGATAGCCAGAACAAGCAAGTTGCTTTTACAGGATTTGTACGACCTAGTATTTTCTTAGCTATATTACTCAGCTTTTTGGCAGTAGTAGGCTTATCTTGTTTAGCTCTGGTTCTATTCTTATTGTTTCCTCAAGTTGATTATTTATTTTGGCTGTTAGTCTTAATTGCCCCTTTAGCAGGAAGATTTTACTGGCAGAAAGCAGGGCGGTGGGAGAAGATATCACTCCAGGTTGTGCCTCAAAATGATCAACCTAATTTGGTGAAAATAACGGCTCATAGAGACGAATTAATTCAGCTTCAAGAGAATTTGTCAGTTCAAATAGTGGACTAACTAGCAAACTGGTTTGACAAAAATAAAGATGAGCAAATTGCTCATCTTTACAAAATAGCTTAAGTAAGCTATACTATAGATTTTAAAATTTTAGTGTGCTGATGCAGTGGCAACAGCTTTTTCACTATCCCATTCTTGAAGATCTATTGACTGCAAACTAGGAAAAAGAAAATGATTCTCCTCAACATATTGCGCCCCAAATAAACCTTTTTCAGCCCAGAAGTAACGATCGGTGGTATGTTCGTTTCGTTTAACCACCAAAACCGCTGGAGGTTCAATCCCGAGGGAGGCTATATGATTGCGAGCAGCAGTAACTGGTTTGTCTTCACCACTCTCGATATGATGCTGAGGAACAAGCTCTAAAATTTTGCGACCTTCTTGACGACGACGGCTTTTGCGTTTGCGTTTCCTTGCCAACCCCTTAACCTCCTAAAGTTTACCTAATGTAGATGTAATAGTGTGTCATTAGTTACTATTTCTTTACTTATTGTATCGTAATGAACAAAAAAAATCAACTGTTGATTGAGGTATTTACTGAGTCACAAATTAATAAATTGACGAAGTCGTGATCTGGGCCCCGTCGTCTGCAAAGCTGAGATCACGAGCCAAAGGCTCTAGGCGGGGTCTGTCTGACCAGATCTAATTAATTGAGAGTTATTTAATGTTTTATGATAAGAAGAATCATCCTACAAAGAATTGAGATATAAATTGAGTTGAAAATTATCAATATGTAGCTACCGTATTGTTTTTGGAGAAAAATTGTCTGTGGAGCATTAATGTCGAATAATCACATTTCCAGTACTGAATTTGCCAGTTTATGCCAGTCTCAAATAGCTTTGATCTCCCAAAGTTTGGGAGCAATGTGGAGTGTTGTCTACCTGACAGAAGAAGTTGATAAAGAAGGACAATCTCAATTATTTCCCTTCGCAATTTATCCACAAGCTCAGGCTCAAGAATTTTTAGAGTTGCCAGCAATTAAATTGTCTACAATTTTGCAGGCATTGCAGTCCCATTCAATTACACAATTTTTACCTGACAACTTAACTAGTAACAGCCAGAATAATTCGCCAAACCCTCCCCAGACAGAATCAGCTGAGACTAAACAGCTAATACTGCCTTTAATTCATCAGGAAACATTATTTGGGTTATTGGTGACGGGTCGCTCAGGAAAAGAATGGCAGCCAAGGGAACTACAACAAGTAGAGGAAATAGCTAGGACAATTGCGATCGCACGTTTCATTGAATTTCAGTACCAATGGACGCAAGATGAATTAGACATGGAACAAAATCTGAGAAGAATTGAACAAGACCGCCTTGATAACTTACTACATCAGCTGCGTAATCCTTTGACTGCTCTACAAACCTTTGGTAAATTGTTGCTCAAGCGAATGTTAGCTGATGACCCGAATCGTAAGTTAGCTCAAAGCATTTTAACCCAGAGCGATCGCTTTAAAGCATTATTAGAGCAGTTTGAAGCAGAAAGTTCAAAATTACCAACTAATAATCTTCGAGTGGTTCAGGGCAATGACTCTGTTCCTTTGTTAGAAACTAGGGAGCCAGATGTCGATCAAAGTAGTTTCCTATTGCCTAGTTCCCACAGCCAACTAGACTCAGTCAATCTCTCGCAAATTTTAGATTCTTTGTTGACTACAGCTCAAGCGATCGCTATTGAACGAAAAATTCAGCTAATTAATCATCTACCCCCAGAAATACCCAAAATTGAGGCTAATCTAGCTGCCGTTCGGGAAACTTTAAATAATTTAATTGATAATGCTTTAAAATATACTCCCTGCGGTGGGACAGTGCAGTTAGATTTGGCTGAAAATCAGAATCCACCAATGGTGGGCATAGCTATCCAAGATACAGGATGTGGAATTCCTTCTGAAGATCAAGAGAAAATTTTTGCCAGACACTATAGGGGAGTGCAAGCTCAAGGAGATATTCCAGGTACTGGTTTGGGATTAGCGATCGCTCAGGAGTTGATGACTAAAATGCAGGGAAAAATTGAACTAATTAGTCCCAATAATTTATCTAATAATAGCCCTGGAACAACCTTTATTGTATGGCTCCCAGTATCTATGGATAATTAATCCATCTCTTATTTGTTGAGGTGACTAAACATTGCAAACTATATTGAGAACTATTGCCTGAGAATTACCTAGATAGAAGTTTTTTGATGCGAAAATTATATTTTTTGGTGCCAGGAACAACAGGAAAGTTTGGCGGCGGCGGTCTGTGGGCAGAATTAAATACCTACCATTTGGCTCAGAAAATTTGTCAGGCAGAACTCGTTACTTATCGCCAGAAGGAAGAGGAAACGGCGTTTTTGACCGATATTCTGCCTAAAATTACCCCAGAATCGACAATTTTTATAATTGGGTGGGGTTTTGATGCTCCTAAAATTATTAACCAACTTCGGGGACAAAATGTAATTTATCATGCCCATAGTGCCAACTATGGATTCGCTCTACCGCCACAGGTTCCAATCATCTCAGTCAGCCGCAATACCATGGGCTATTGGGGAGAAAAGGCAGCTAACAACTTAATTTACTATTTACCAAACCAGATTGCTCCAGAATTTCGCAATCTAAATCAATCACGAGATATCGACATTCTAATACAAACTCGCAAATCCTCTCAATATCTACTGCAACAGTTAATTCCTGCTTTGCAGTCCAATTATTGCGTAAAAATTCTGGATAGTTACGTCAGGGATTTAGCAAGTTTATTTAATCGCAGCAAAATTTACCTTTATGACTCGGCAGAATATTGGGCGGTCAGTGGCGTGAGCGAAGGATTTGGTTTGCCACCCCTAGAAGCCTTAGCCTGTGGCTGTCAAGTATTTTCTAGCGTCAATCATGGATTATCAGATTATCTAGACCCTGGATTTAACTGTCATAAAATTGCAAGCTATTCTCTAGAATACGATCTACTTAAAATTGGGCAAGTATTACAGCAACCGCCTCAGCTTGATGAGTCATTAATTGCCGAATATCGCAGCGATCGCTTAATTGAGCGGTTGGGGGTTATCTTAACCGAAATTAATTATTTCTTTGATGTGCCAGCAAATTATGCACCCAATATTAAAAGCTTAAACAGAACACGGATCAATCAGCTAAAAATCACTATGCTTCTTAGCAAATTACGGCACAGACTAAAAAGAAACTAGACCTTAAGAATTTGAGTGTCTTGCCGAGACTTCTGTGGTATGTAGAGTAAGGTTTTTATGCCCCAATAGAGACGGAAAATGTGCTATAATTTACAGATAAAATGCTACCATATTGGGCTTTATTGGCTATAAAAGAGAAGTTGAAAGAGTTTATCAGCCATTAATCCAAATTATTGCATATATTTGGAGTTTTTCTAAAGTATGACCACTTCCCAGGAAAGGATTATCCCCACCGATCTCAGTAACGAAATGTCACGCTCTTATCTGGAATATGCCATGAGCGTAATTGTCGGCAGGGCGTTACCAGATGCTAGGGATGGTCTTAAACCAGTTCATCGTCGCATCCTGTACGCCATGTACGAACTAGGACTTACCCCAGACCGTCCCTTTCGTAAATGCGCCCGTGTCGTCGGGGAAGTGCTAGGTAAATATCATCCCCATGGAGATACAGCTGTTTACGACGCTTTGGTGAGGATGGCACAGGATTTCTCCATGAGAAGTCCTTTAATTAACGGACATGGTAACTTTGGTTCCATTGATAACGACCCTCCTGCAGCCATGCGGTATACCGAGTGTCGATTGCAGGCTCTAGCGACAGATTCGCTGTTGCAAGACATTGAAGCGGAAACCGTAGACTTTGCCGATAACTTTGATGGTTCTCAACAAGAGCCAATAGTTTTACCCGCTAGGATTCCTCAGCTACTCTTGAACGGCTCTTCAGGGATTGCGGTGGGAATGGCGACTAATATTCCCCCCCACAACTTAGGTGAGTTGATTGAAGGAGCGATCGCACTAATTCACAATCCAGAAATTAGCGATCTAGAGTTGATGCAGTATATCAAAGGTCCTGATTTTCCTACTGGGGGTCAAATCATCGGCAGAGCAGGGATCAAGGAGGCATATACTACAGGCAGAGGCTCAATCACCATGCGTGGGGTGGCTGAAATTGAAACCCTACAGCAGCGAGGACGGGCAGATAAAGAAGCGATCGTAATTACGCAACTGCCCTACCAAACTAACAAATCATCCTTAATTGAGAAAATTGCCGATCTGGTCAACGATAAAAAGATCGATGGCATTTCTGATATTCGAGACGAAAGCGATCGCACAGGAATGCGAGTTGTGATTGAACTTAAGCGGGATGCTTACCCGCGCGTGGTTCTGAATAATCTCTATAAGCAAACGGCAGTCCAAAGTAACTTTGGGGCTAATATGTTGGCATTAGTCAACAACGATCCGCAGCTTTTGACTATCCGTCGTTTCCTAGAAGTATTCTTAGAGTTTCG
>JBCCDL010000096.1:0-12083 GCA_039030815.1 Cyanobacteria bacterium P01_A01_bin.83
CATGGCAGCTTGGCAAGAAGCAGTCAAGCTCAAGCAAGCCGAAGAATATCGGCTGCTGTATGTAGCCATGACTAGAGCTAAACGGCTGTTGTGGATGTCCGCAGCCGAATTAGGACCTTTCCGCTGGAGTGTCTTTCGTGCCGATCAGCCTAGTAGTTTACAGCAGAAAAAACCTTGTCCTGTATTACCAGCATTAGTTCGCTATTTAAAGCAGGAACGAGGAACGAGGGGACAAGGGAGACGAGGAGACTGGGAGACAAGGGAGAATAGTAACTAACGACTAACGACTAACGACTAACAACTAATGATCATTACTTAACCTTTTAGCGATCTGCCAACATTTATAGATTCCGACAATAAACATTCCTTCAGCAAAAATTTTGATCGAATCTTCAATGACCCCTAGCCATTCTTGTAGATTTGATGCCAACGCATTGTCATCTGTAACCATAGAAACAAACAAGGTGTTATTGCTTGCCATGTCTAACACTACCATTACTGCCGTTAAGACAAATCCCAGTTTAAACCAGTTGAATGAAGAGTGAAAAATTTTAATGCTTTGCCATTGAGAAATAACATAAATCAAAAATACTACTAAATATCCGCCGACAATTAGGTCATCAGCTAAATCACTAATTTCTGTTTCTTCAAATTGAAACAGTTCGTGGAGCAAGTAATCAAGGTATTCATGAATACCCAACAGGTCATCCAAAGTTAGAAACCATAATCCTAGAGCAATGACTAACCAAAACCAACGGCTGTTCCGTAATTGTTGAGCCGATTTAGCAACTTTAGAAATTATCATCGCCATCACCCCAGCAACTAATAGCTGTAGACAGGAGATATAAGTAATAAAACCACCTCGATCAACTTCGCCAAAATAGGTTTTGGGGGAGATCCCTAAAACAGCCGCTTTGGTGATTGCAACGGTAATTGCCAGACTTTCGATAAACAGGACGACTAATAAGACTTGTTTAACACTAATGCTTGGCTGAAAGAAGGCGGTATTTTTATTCATTAAGACCAAGTTAAACTGGATTAATCTGTAAATTAATATTTTAATCACATCTTAATCAAACAGGAATATTTATCCAAAAATGAATCAATTGTCAATTGTCAATTATCAATTGTCCATTGATAACGGTTTGCTAATGCTCAGATTTCAGAGACAATATGTAAACAGATGAAGCTGAGTAGAATGCTGTAGGGAGATCAAGTCAGAGTGAGCCGAACTAGCAAAACCATTACTAATAGATCCCATAATCAACTTGATTCTCCAGATTACCATTGGCGGTTTTGGGCAACTGTCCCCATCTACCCCTACAGCAAACGGCTGACTATTCGCAAGGAGGTATTAAAAGATACCATCTGGACTTTTGAGCAGCTACAGGGAATTTTTTATGTAGTAGTGCCGATTCGCATGACTGTAGTTCGGTTAGCGGCTGGCGGACTCCTGGTATATGCTCCTGTATCTCCTACTAAACAGTGTCTAGACCTTGTCCAAGAATTAGTTGAACAATACGGCGAGGTCAAATACATTATTCTGCCAACAATTTCGGGATTAGAACATAAAAACTGTGTGGGTCCTTTTGCCCGCAAGTTTGATCGGGCAACAGTATTTGTAGCACCCAAGCAATGGAGTTTCCCCCTAGATTTGCCTCTAAGCTGGCTGGGATTTCCCCCAAAGCGAACTAAAATTTTGCCTGCTGATAGTAGCCAAACTCCCTTTGCCGACGAATTTGACTATGCTATTTTAGATGACATCGATTTGAGGCTAGGACAGTTTTCTGAGGTGGCGTTCTTCCATAAGCGATCGCATACTCTTTTGGTAACAGATATCATTGTCTCTATTCCTGAACTACCACCTGAAATTATTGAGCAGGATCTATTCCCGCTGTTGTTTCATGCCAGAGAAAGCGCTCAAGAGCCAATCAAGGACACTCCCGAAAATCGGATCAAAGGTTGGCATCGCATTTGTCTATTTGCTATGTATTTTCGTGCCAGTGTCTTGTCAATTCCCACGATTGGTAAAACCTTAGCTGATGCTTGGCGATCGCCAAATAAATCACCTCAGACGTATTGGGGTTTATATCCTTTTATCTGGCAGGCAAACTGGCAAAATGCCTTTGATAAGTTGCGCGGTCATGGTCGCTTACTGGTTGCTCCCATTTTGCAAACTCTGATTCTCAATCGCGCCCCTGAGCAAACTCTGGGGTGGGTAGACAAAATTGCTAATTGGAACTTTAATCAGATCATTCCCTGTCATTTTGCTGCTCCTGTTACCACTAATCCCCAGGAGTTTAGTCAAGCCTTCAGCTTTTTGGCATCAAATCAACACCATACTTTACCTGAAATGGATTTAAAAACTCTTAAAAAGATTGATGCCTTTCTCTATAAACCTGGTCTTATTCCTCCACCACAAGGCAATGTATCGCAGTAGGTTAATCGGTTAGGACAAGATTAGTTAACTGCTCGTAAGTAATGGGTAATGGTGCGACTTGTTGGGTGCTAATCAATAAATTGAGAACCACCCGTTGAGAACCTAGATATCTGAATAACTAATGTAGCTAAGGAGTGAAATTCCTGTCATTGTGCTGCCAATTGACTCCATCTTCTAAATAATTAAGCAGCTAGGTCAAGATTGAAGCATAATAGTTGACACTTAGTTAAGGCAGTGCAATAACGGTTGTGGAGCAAACTAAATTTCTGTAGCAATTTTTAGTTCCCTACTTAAATATAGCTAGATATAATCTTCTCCCTTTATTTAATGACAGTTCCCGCCCCAGAAGCCGCAAAACCTAACTTAGAAATCACAGCTTCACCTCAATTTACTTCTTGGCTAGGGTCACAAAAATTGAGTCTTGCTTTTACAACTTATCAAACCAATCGCCTTTTTCTCGTTGGTAGTCACAACAATGGCAGACTGAAAGTTCAAGAAAGACTGTTCGACAAGCCGATGGGACTGTATGTGTCAAGGGAAAAGCTCTACATGAGTACCCGTTACCAACTCTGGCAGTTTAATAATCTCTTAGCTGCGGGAGAAAAATATGGAACATGCGATCGCCTTTATGTCCCCCATACGTCATATACTACAGGTGATGTCAATATTCATGATGTAGCCTTAGACGATACAGGCAAGATTATATTCGTTAATACTGACTTTAGCTGTTTGGCTACCCTCGATCCTAATTACAGTTTTGTTCCGCTGTGGCAACCGCCCTTTATTTCGCAACTAGTTGCTGAAGACCGCTGTCATCTCAATGGATTAGCAATGGTAAAGGGTAAACCAGGTTATATGACCGCCTGTAGTGCTACTGATACCGCAGCAGGTTGGCGGAATCATCGAAGAGATGGGGGTGTAGTTATTGATATCCCAAACAATGAAATTGTGGCTACTGGTCTATCAATGCCTCATTCGCCTCGCTGGTATAAGGGAAAACTATGGTTGCTTAATTCGGGAACGGGAGAATTAGGATACATCGCCAGCGGTAAATTTATCCCCATCACCTTTTGTCCAGGTTTTGTTAGGGGATTAGCTTTTTTAGCAGATTTTGCTGTCGTGGGTTTGTCAAAGCTGCGTTCTGATAGCTTTAGTGGTTTAGCCTTAGAAGAACGCTTAACCGCCGAGGGTAATACTTCCCATTGTGGAGTGATGGTAATTGACTTAAACACTGGGCGAATTGTGGAATGGTTGCATATCGGTCAAACGGTAGAAGAATTATTCGATATCGTCATCTTGCCCAACGTTCGTCAACCACAGACACTAGGTTTCCAAGAAAACGATATACAACGCTTGGTCAAATTTCCCAATTCTGGAGGAATTGTCACCACCAAACCAACGGTGAAACGACCGAGTATTGGTCAACAGCCTATAGTTGCAGGCTTACCTTTTTCAGTACCGTCAAGACAGCAACTAGCGGTTAAATATCAAAGAGTTTATCACCTCAACGCTAACAATACACTAGAATACGAGGCTTTGACTTATCCGAGTTTACAGCAACGCTGGCAACAGCAGCTCCCCCAAGGAGAATTGTTGGGGATTTCGGCAGTGGTTGCAGGGTCAATAGTGGGGTTAATCATTGCCGAACGGAAAAATGTAAAGAAGGCGACAGTAATTTCTTGGCTGGTGTTATCACAGTGGCAAAACCAGGGAATTGGGACTAAATTGGTGTTCTATCTTGAACAAGAACTCAGGAAACAGGGTTGTCAACAATTAACTCTGGTCTATCAAAGCAGTTCTTCAACTAAGTTGGCTTTAGAACCCATACTTAAAAAATTACAGTGGCAAATGTCTCCTAATGGAGAATGGCAAAAATTCTTAAGTCAATAAGATAGATCGATAGTTTAACCGCAAAAGCTTTCGGTAAGAGAGCTTCTGCGACTAATAAATCGCTTTTTGTAAGTTTTAAAAAAACCTACAATTTCAAATTTCAATTTGGCACCGTTCACTTATTCCGCGGTCAAACGATGCCAACTAATAACAAGCTCTGGCTTGGAGCTATCAAACTTCTTAAGTTCTTTAAGCATCATCATTAAACCTTCGAACAGATTTGGGATTAGATGAGGCTCAACTTGGGTTGGATAGTTTCCAGTCACGTTCGTCATCAAATAATTAATCTTTTTATCTTTGGAGTAATCAAAAATTATGGCTAGAGCAAATTTTTTAGTACCTATCACCAATCCTTTTGGACTAACCAATGTGGGAACTGATGCCTCTCCTACTTTTGCCGATATTGATGGAGATGGCGATCTTGATGCTTTTGTCGGTAACTATGATGGCAATACCTTGTTCTTTGAGAACACTGGAACAGCTATTAGTCCTATCTTTGCTGCCTCTGAGACTAATCCCTTGGGACTAACAGATGTAGGAACTGATGCCTCTCCTACTTTTGCCGATATTGATGGAGATGGCGATCTTGATGCCTTTATTGGAAGTAATAACGGTAGTGTTTCTTTCTTCGAGAATATTGGAACAGCTAATAACCCTAACTTTGCTGTCTCTGTATTTGACCCCTTTGGACTGACCAGTGTGGGAGAAAGTAAGGCACCTCCTACGTTTGCCGATATCGATGGGGACGGAGATCTTGATGCCTTTATTGGAAGTGGCAATGGCGATACCTCTTTCTTTGAGAACACTGGAACAGATATTAGTCCTAGCTTTGCTAATTTCCAGACTAACCCCTTCGGACTGACCAGTGTGGGAGGTTATACTTCTCCTACTTTTGCCGATATTGATGGGGATGGAGATCTTGATGCTTTTGTTGGGGAAAGTTTTGGCAATACTTCTTTCTTTGAAAACACTGGAACAGCTAATAATCCCAGCTTTGCTGAACCCCAATCTAATCCTTTTGGGCTAACTAATGGGGGATATCTTGCCTCCCCTACTTTTGCCGATGTTGATGGAGATGGGGATCTTGATGCTTTTGTCGGTAACTATTATGGCGACATTCAGTTCTTCGAAAACGATCCTATCAATACTGCTCCTGATGCCGTAGATGATGCTATTACCACCGACGAAGACACTATTCTTAATGGAAATGTATTACTAGATAATGGCAATGGTGCAGATAGTGACCCAGACGGCGACACTTTAACTATTACTGAGGTAAACGGTGTGGCAGCAGACGTAAATGGTCAGGTTATTCTAGATTCAGGGTCGTTGCTTACCCTCAATGCCGATGGTACTTTTAGCTACGAACCTAACAGACAATTTGAATCTCTTAACGACGGAGAAACTGCCACTGACAACTTTACCTATACTGTTGATGATTGCAACGGAGGTACGGATACGGCTACCGTCAATATAACTATCAATGGCATCACTGATAACACTAACCCTGATGCGGTAGATAACAGCTTCACCAGCGATGAAAATACGCTTTTAGTCGGCATTGATGTTTTGAGTAATGATACTGATGCTGATGAAGACAGAATATTAATTACTTCATTTGACACTACAGGAACTCTAGGAATCGTTACTGATAATGGGGATGGTACTTTTGACTATGACCCCAACGGACAATTTGAATCTCTTAACGATGGAGAAACTGCCACTGACAGCTTTACCTATACTATTGATGATGGCAACGGAGGTACGGACACAGCGACAGTAGAGATTAATATTGCAGGAATTACTGATTTTGACAATACCATTCTCGGTACCAATCGTTGGGATTATTTATCTGGAACTGCCGATAACGATCAAATATCGGGCTTAAGAGGGAATGATCTGCTGCTGGGTAAGAATGGTAATGATCTCTTGAATGGAGATTCAGGATGGGACATCCTCAGAGGTGGTAGCGGCGACGATACCTTAAATGGCGGCAGTGGTCGAGATCTTTTAATCGGTGGCAATGGCAACGATACCCTGAATGGCGGTAGTGGTCGAGATCTTTTAATCGGTGGCGATGGCAGTGATATTTTCGTAATAGAAAATGGGATTTCTTACAAACGAGATTTCATCAACGATTTTGAAAACGATGTGGATAAATTGCAGCTTTCTCAGGGATTGAGTTTTAGCGATCTTTCTATTAGAAATAGTCGTTTTAGTAATTCGACCGTAATTAGTAACGGTGACAATACGCTTGCGGTTCTCAATGGGATAGATGCAGATGACATTGATGCCAATGACTTTGTCTAACAATTAAGATCAAGAAGCTTTGTTTAAATCCGCAGGTCATTCAACTTAAATTCTAGGGCAGCTAAAATTCTTGTGTGGTAAATAGTTATAAAACTGTTTTTCCCAATTAAATTTTAGGCATTGCATAGCTGCGGGATGATATTTACAGATCGCACTGTGTGTATGAATCAAAAAATCAGAAATATTTCTGCTCCCTCTGCTCCCTCTGCTCCCCTGCTTGTATTTCATCATCCCATAAATATGCAATGCCAAATTTTAAACAAGGAAAATCAACAGATCTTTTAAGATGTTAATTAGATAAGCAACTTTGAAAGTCGCTTTTATCGGCTTCAAAGTTTTAAAGTTGACACACAAGGCGATATTACGTGATAGACAATGTAAAGCATCTATAATATAGAGCAGATTTACTAAATTTGTATTTACTTTCGGCGTACTACCAGCTCTTTTTGTGATCTCAGAACTTAGATTAGCTAAACTATAGGATTATCGTGCTGACAACCTATAGACAACTTTAAAACAATGATATCACAAGCAATAAAACGTTTTTTTTGTGGTGCGGCGGTAGGACTTTTTATTGCCACAATATTTTGGTCTTATTCTGCATTCTTCTACGTGGCGACTTCCGTAACTCAGGGAATAGTTGGCACTATTTTACTGGCTTTAGGTTGTGGAACTATAGCCACCATAGGTAGCATCGATAAGTTAATGGATAATCTCAATTTTCCTATGTAGGTGATTAGTTATAAAATAAAAAACCTCAATGAATTACATCAATGAGGTTGATTAATAAATTAAATATTAGTAGAGAATTTAGATATCAATCTCTTTACTTAATCAAACTGATATAGTCTCTTTTGATTTTGCAGGAGATGTTTCAGACTGTTTAGCTCGTTTTAGTTCTAACTCTAAAGAAGGCTTTTCGGTAATCAAACGCGCCCCTCTACCTTGAGTAATATAGTTCCATCCCCACTGAATCATGACGACTAACTTATTATCAAATTCAATTAGATAGTAGATATGAGCAAACACCCAAATGATCCAGGCGACAAATCCTGAGAAGCGAGCAAAACTAAGATTGGCTACGGCTTTGTTTTGTCCGATTACCGCCATGCTGCCAAAATCTTGATATCTAAAAGGCTCAACTTTAAGACCCATCGCTTTTTTAGCAATTAGATCGGCTACATACTCACCCTCCTTCATCGCTACAGGTGCCACACCAGGTAATGGACGTTCGCCCTGGTGGGGGAAGTTAGCCAAATCACCAATTACGAATATATCTGAATGTTCTTTAAGGCTTAAATCTGGTTCCACAATAACTCGACCTGCACGATCTAATTCTGCCCCTGCGCTATCAGCTAATACTTTACCCATAAAGGATGCTCTTACTCCAGCCGCCCAAAGAATTGTATGAGCATTAATTGTGTGTGTCTCCTCACCTTGACGATAAGTCACTGCGTGATCGGCAATATTGGTCACTAAGGTTTTTGTCTGAACATCAACCCTCAATTCTTCTAAAGACTTTTGCGCTTCCGCCGAGCATTCTGGAGGATATGGAGGCAAAATGCGATCCATCCCTTCAAACAACAATATTTTAGCCTGAGTCGTATCAATATCGCGGAAATCATCCTTAACCGATTGATGAGCAATTTCAGCGATCGCTCCAGCTAATTCAACTCCAGTAGGACCACCACCAACTACCACAAAGGTTAACAACGCCTCACGCTTTTGGGGATCGGTTTCTTTTTCTGCTGCCTCAAATGCCATAAAAATTCGACGGCGCATTTCTAGAGCATCTTCTACAGTTTTTAACCCTGGTGCATCATCTTGCCACTGATCATTGCCAAAGTAATGATGACTAACTCCAGTTGCCACAATTAAAGCATCGTAATTTAAGGCTTGACGCTCTTCTAAATAAACTTTTTTTGCCTCGGGATCAACATCCACCACCTTGTCTAGTAAAACTCGGGTATTTTTATGCTTGCTCAAAACCACTCGCAAAGGTGAAGCAATGTCTGCAGGGGACAAGCTACCAGTAGCTACTTGATACAATAAAGGTTGAAACAGGTGAAAGTTGCGTTTATCAATCAAGGTTACTTTTACAGGAGCATCTTTAAGAGACTTAGCTGCATAAAGTCCACCAAAACCACCTCCAACAATAACTACATGAGGAAGCGACGCAGCAGGGTTTTGGCTATTTCCTGCATCAAGAGGGGCTGTCTTTGTTTGAGTGTTATCCATAGTGCAAAGTTAGGAGATGGTGATTAGATAAATACTGCTCTTAATAAATTTGCGTAAATATGAAGAATTTCCAGAATTCCTAAATTAATTTCTAGCAATTATATACTAATATTAACTTCTGTAAATCAATATTAACTAAGTCAGCAAGTAAATCCCCTGATGCATAATATTTATTTGTTGTCAATATTATGTATAGCCTTTATTCACTATTAATGATGTAGCAAGGGCAACAAATAATTTGCTTTTAATTTCAATAAGATAAAAAAAGTGATTACTCATATGAAATCCAAAGAAGAACGCTACTCATAGGTTTTGTAAGGCGTGACGTGCAGGGGGCGTGACGAAATTATCCTCACGACATACCTTACTTATCTGTAGCAAACATGATCGTATTTCATATCACTTTGAATCCTTATCAAATCATAGTGACTGACCAACAAAATATTTCCTGACTTTTAGATTTTACTGAGGTTTGTAAAATTAGTAGTACAGACGATCGCATTATCTATGGCGAAGAGAAAATGATGGGCTAAGTTAACTAGCTTAGGTCTAGTTGACTCATTTTACTTAAAGTACAGCCAAACCAAAAGAAATATCCAAAAAATCACTCCGCAATTCATCTAAGCCAGAAGTGTCAGAATTAGGATGCTCGTAGACTCCAATCAAGATATTATCATCTCGTTGTTCAAAATCAATCAGATCATATCCTTGTGATCGATGCTGCTCAAATTTGGTGAGGAACTCATCAGTATTACTACTTACAGAGTATGTGGTGTAATTAAAATCATCTTCATAAAATACGCCAACAAATTTTCCTTCAGCATATTCCACCCCAACTAAATCAAACCCACCATTATTAAATTCTTCTACATCAGCTTTAAATTCAAGCAGACTGTCACTAGTCGAATAACCAGTCCTATTGAAATTGTTGTCATAGATACTAATCCAATTACCATTAACGTATTCAACATTAATCAAATTATAATCCTGATCCCATTGCTCTTGAATATCTGCTTTTAATCCAGTTAAGTCTTCCGCAAAACTGTAGGCGCTACCAGAAAATATAATACGACCACTTTCTTTAAAAACTCCTACCCAAGTATCATCCACATATTCAATGTCAACTATTTCATAACCGCGATCCCATTGCTCTATAATTTGCTCTTGAAAAAGTTCAAAATCAGAATTGCTGGTGTAGAGACTGCTTCTGAGATTATCTTCAAATACTGCTGTCCATTTATCGTCAATTAACTCAATATCTACTAAATCCAAATTAGAATTTGTATCCCAAATTGATTTTATTTCTGTTTGTAGTTCGCCAAAATCCTCAGCATAAACGTAAGTGGATGCCATTTTTATTATTAGCCAAATGCATTTTTAAATTAATCTTTATTCTAATTTCGCAACATAATAATGCAGTAGTAAAACAGCTTAAATTAATCTAGCTTAACAAATATATTTATTTTAAATTATTAGTTTCTATTTAATGTACATAATGCGCCAATTGTTTTTTTTAAGGTTCTGGCGATCGCTATAGTTAGCAACCAACTCACGCAGTCATACCTATAATTCTTATAACTTTGACAAGGCATCCCAGACTGATGTAGTCTACAATAGACTTTAGCAACACTTTTGTTGTTTTAGTCTCAAACTTTGTATCAGTTCTCTTCAGTGTATCGCTTGTCCTACCTGAGTCGGAGAGTTTTAACCCCTAATTAAGAATTGTTTATTTAACAAACAATGAGTCAAACAATTTTATCAATACGCAATTTAACTGCCAACGTAGATGGGACACCAATCCTTAAGGGTGTGAACCTAGAAATTAAAGCTGGAGAAGTCCACGCCATCATGGGACGCAACGGCTCTGGTAAAAGCACTCTTTCCAAGATTATTGCAGGACATCCAGACTATGAAGTTACTGGAGGAGAGATTGTTTATCAAGGCAATAATATTATTGAGCAGGAGCCAGATGAAAGAGCTAATAGCGGAATCTTTTTGGCGTTTCAGTATCCCTTGGCAATTCCAGGAGTGAGTAACTTAGACTTTATGCGAGTGGCGTACAATGCCAAACGTAAATATCAGGGATTAGAAGAAATCGATACTTTTGATTTTGAAGACTTGATCGAAGAAAAACTGGAAGTGGTTAAAATGAAGTCCAGCTTTCTAGAAAGAAGTCTCAATGAAGGATTTTCGGGGGGAGAAAAGAAGCGCAACGAGATTCTGCAAATGGCGTTATTAGACCCCACACTAACGATTTTGGATGAGATCGATTCAGGTCTTGATATTGATGCCTTGAGAATTGTCTCTGATGGTGTAAATCAGTTAAAAACTCCCGACAAGGCTTATTTAGTGATTACTCATTATCAAAGGTTATTAGACTATATTGAGCCAGATTTTGTTCATGTGATGCAAGACGGCAAGATAATTACCAGTGGCGGAAAAGAATTAGCTCTGGAATTAGAATCTCGCGGTTATGACTTCTTAGATGATAAATCTACTGCGGAGGTAGTCTAATGGCTGTTCAAATTCCCTTTGAGAAAATATCTAAGGTTCAGCAGGATAATGTAGTAGAAGATGTTTTTTTTACAGGTTTATTGCAGCAGTCTCAGGTAAATAAATCAGATCCTCAGTGGTTGCAAGATGTCCGTCAACAGTCTAAAAACTGGTTATCTGGTTTATCTGTACCAACTCGTAAAGATGAAGACTGGCGTTTTATCGATTTGTCGTCTTTAACAGCAGGAAAATTTGTTACTATACAGAATCCTCCCAGTAAAAGAGATCTGTACTCGTCCATCCCCGAAACGGAAAATAACCGTCTGGTATTTTTCAATGGGATTTACGATAGCCAATTATCTAATATTTCTGGATTACCTGAAGGGATATATGTTGGTAGTTTAAATAGATTACCCACAGAATACAATGCAGCAGAATATTTTGCCCAGCAACCAGGTAAAGATGCTTTTACGGCATTAAACACCGCAGGTAGCGAAGAAGTGGCTGTAATTTGGGTCAATAAAAACGTGACTGTGGAAACTCCAATTCAGTTAGTATTTGTTGCTGATGGTTCACAAGAACCTAGCTTTGCTCAACCTCGCACTCTGGTAGTCAGTGAAACAGGATCTAATATTTCTTTAATCGAGGAATATGTCGGTACTGGAAAATACTTTACCAATGCCGTTACAGAAGTTTTTGTCGCTGGTAATGC
>JBCCDL010000097.1:0-12000 GCA_039030815.1 Cyanobacteria bacterium P01_A01_bin.83
ACCATAGCGGACTATTTAAGAAATGTTTTACGAGGCATAGCAAAAGTTAGAGAAGCTCACCCCATTACTCTTGATAACTCAGAACCCGAACCAGATATCGCCATAGTTCACTTTGAAGATAAAAACTATGCCAGCCGTCATCCTTATCCCCAAGATATTTATTGGTTAGTAGAGGTATCGAATAGCACTTTGGTTAAGGACTTAGAAGAAAAATCTATTACTTATGCTCGTAACGGTATTGCTGAATATTGGGTAGTTGATCTAATAGATAATAAACTTTGGAGATTTACTCAACCCAAACAAAAAGGTTATACAAATAAACAAGAAATAGTTGCAGGTAATATTAATTCTGTTTCATTTCCCAACATAACTATCGAAGTCGGTAAACTATTGTCCGATAAATGATGTCGGCGATTGCATTGTCCAATTCTTGTAACAAAATAAGATTTCAGCAAAATATGACTATTCCACTATGAAATTATCAGAGATTGATGTAAACAAATTATCGAGAGAACAGATAACCAAAATATTGTTTGGTAATGAACAAGACGATTTAAAACAAGGTGACTGTATTTTCGTCTATGGCGGTAGAGGTATTGAAAGGGTTCATAAAGCTGTAGATTTATATAACCAAGGACGTGCAGAATATGTGTTGTTTACTGGCGGTTTAGGATATGGAAAACGCACTTATCCACTTGCTTTTACAATGCGAGATAATGCTTTAAAACTAGGTTTAGCAGAAGAAAGTATTTTAGTTGAACCGCGCTCTAATCATGTGAAAGAAGGTGCAATATCTTCTTTATTCACTTTGGAGAATAAATTTGGTATTCACAATATTAAGCATCTTATCGTTATAAGTATTCCTTGGAATTATAGAAGAGGCTTACTCAGCTTAAAAACCTATTATCCACACTGGATACATTATAGTTGGTGTCCTGCAAATTATAGGAAACATCAAGCAAATAATTGGTGGCAGGATTCTGAATCAAAGCAATATGTAATGAAAGAAATAGCCAATTTAGTTAAATTTGTTAGAGAGGGACAATTGATGGATATAAAAGTAGAGATTTAGAATAAAGATGAAATTATCTCAGATTGATACCAGTACGTTATCAAAAGAACAGATAACTAAAATATTGTTTAGTAACGAACAAAACGAGCATAAACAAGGTGATTGTATCTTTGTTTACGGCGGTAAAGGCATAGAAAGAGTTCACAAAGCTGTAGAATTATATAATCAAGGACGCGCTAAATACATTTTATTTACTGGCGGTTATAAATACGGAATGTACGCTTACTCGGAAGCAGCAACAATGACAGATAGTGCTATAAAAATGGGCGTACCTGCAAAGAGCATCTTAACTGAAGAACTTTCTAACAATACCAAAGAAAATGCTATTTCATCTCTATTCACATTATAAAATAAATTTGGCATTCATACAATAAAGAGACTTTTAGTAGTAAGCATTCCTTATCACTATAGAAGATGTTTACTTACTTTTAATACTTATTATCCACAATGGATAAACTATACCTGGTGTCCCGCAGATTATAAAAATTGCCAGCCGAATAACTGGTGGAAAAATCCCGATTTCAACAACTATGTGAAAAAAGAAATAACCAATTTAATTGAATTTATCAAACAGGGACAATTAATCGATTTGGAAGTTGAAATATAAGTTTAGCAATTTGCGATCGCATCTTCGCTAAATCCGATTACCAAAAAATACTTAAAAACATCAGTTGAAAAACGCTCAAACACCTTTACCCCCTGTCCGTGTTGTATCCAAAGATTTGGTATGATATGTATCCCGAAACAAGCGATCACGCCACCAAGTTTATGGTTAATTTATGCCAGGTAATCGCTTTTCGGGGAAATTAAGCGATCGCGTTTTAAAATAGACTATAAAGCAGCGTTATTCTTCAATGGTTGTTGTACTGCCTGTCGCAGTTCGATTCGAGTCTGATCCTGAAGAAATTCACGTTGTAAAACTTCCCATTCAAGCCATTTTTGATATCGCTCAATCAACAATAACTCTGCTAATCTTGGCAGTTGGCTGGCAATTGGCGATCGCCCTAAAGTATTTTCGAGTTTTTTCTTTAATACATGAATGTCTTGAATTTCTCCTAAGACTTCCTGAATTTGCTCAATTTTACCTAAATAGTCATGGTAAGTTTGACCGTACAAAGGGGCAAATAACTCCAGATTATAACGAGTTTTTTTAGCTGATTTACGCAATTCGTGTAGTAAATAGTCTTCTTTTGATACTATTTGACCCAACGCCTCTTTGTTGAGCATTTGGGGATATTGGATGATGCCATTTTGTATTTTTGTTCCTACTAGCCAGCCAGGATGCAATAAGAATTGGCTAATTTGCGGTAAAAGTAATTCGGGTAACAGCGGAAAAATCAAAAGTCTACCAATAGGTTTACATGTAGATCGTGCTAGCCAACTTTTAAGCTGCTGTTCAAAATGAAAATATAGTTTGCTGTTAAGAGTCTTACGAACCTGCTTTAATTCTCGGCGACGTTTTCTCTGTAAAGACTTGATTGAACTGTCTAGAATGTTTTGTTCATTCAAAGGTAATAGCGGGCGATACTCATCTTTTAATTTAGCTAATAAGACATCTAAATCTCTTAGTTTGCCTAAAGAACGACCGATCTTGGCAATATCTTTTTCTATAGCTACCAGTGGTAAATCCAAAGCCACAGAAAATCCGATAAGCGCACTACGTAAACGCCTTATACCAACTCGCATCTGATGTAAGTCTTCAGGGTCTTTGTCCTCCACCACCCTCGCTTCATATTTGAATATCTTGCGAGAATGCTTGGCGAGCGCTATATTTGCCCATTCAATCAAAGTAACAGCCTGATGTTTCTGACTCATCTTCGAGATCCATTTACTCCTTGTTAATAGGATTAGTGTGTGACCAAAGCCCTGCTTATACTAAATCCTGTTTACAACACTCTTTAGTTGTGAGAAGTCACAAAGGCGTGGGTTCCCCATGCAGGATTTTAGGGCAATTAAAGTACCCAGATCTAAAAGTATACATTGGTAATCGGATTTAGGATTATAAGGCTGTTAGTAGCTTATTAGCGATTAAAAAAGTAATATTGGTGGGTTGAGCTTTGATCGAGACTAAAATTCCAACTTGTCAACAAGATAAGCCATTATACTACTCAAATTAATTACTTCTTTAATACTTTAGATTATCAAGAAAAAACTTGAAGAATTTGTGAGTATAATCGTAATTAAAATTTTTGGCACTGCATTTTTAGGGAATGGCTAAGGCGCAGGAGAAAGAACTCAAGGGCTTAAGCAATCATGCTCTCTCCAGCTTGGTAGAGTACTTCGTCTGAGATGGTGGTAAAATCCTGGTCTAACCAAACCAGAGAAATTGCCTGCACTTGACCCTGAACTAGTTTGACTAAAGAAAAACTTCGTGTTGCTCCCTTTTCACTGCGCTTAATACGCGGAACACAGGCAGCATTAAGATATACTGTTTGTTCTCTAACCTCAACTATCTTACGGCGTTTACCCCGAGGATTTTTTAGCTCATGGTGCATGTGTCCAAAGGTGACAAGGGGAACTGACTTACCTAAGCTTTTAGTTTGCGCGATCGCTTCAGTCAAGTCAGGATCGCCATAATCTCCTCCCTCAACCTTCCAATCTCGACCACAAATCGATTCTGTTTGATTGCCCAAACCATAAGGACCATTATGGGAAATAAAAATCAAATTTTTATGGGCAGCATTTTGTGCCGCATTCACTATTTGTTGAGTAGATTCCTCAAAGTCTTTGACCCCATAGCGATCGCTGTAAAATTGACTATTTCTCCAAATTGAACCACCCCAGCTAAAGGGGCGACTCCCCACCACCGATAAGGCAAACTGAGTCACATCTAATTTATCGAACCCGACATGGGTTTTACCCAGTAAATCGAGCTGTTGCTGGACTCGATCTTCGATGGAGTGATCGTAGGGAGCTTTTTGTCTTCCCCACGAAGAGGCGGTATACCAAGCATCGTGATTGCCCAGGATTGCTGCTTTGGGAAGGTCAAGGGAGGCAATTTGGCGGACGATGCCTACCGACTCATTACCAAAGTCTCCCACAAACAGAACTAAATCCACCCCAAGATGCTGTAGAGCTTGGTGATCTTCCTCTTCCCATAGATCGTGGACATCCCCCACAACGGCGATTGTAATTTCTGATTTAATCTGCGTCATTGATATAGCGATCCTATTTCATTAGTGAAAAAAAGTTAAATCTTGGAGTAGGCAACAGGCAGAAATCACGATTCACTCAATACTGCTATACCAATTGTCATCAATGATTTTAAAAGTCTACTCTAATCAACGTACTGGATAAAAATAATTAAAAAGTTAAATTAAGCAAATAAAAATTATAGCTTCAATAATAAACAAGTATTTTGCCCTATTGCGATTCATCGTCTCAATCATCAAAATTCTCTGGGATCACACACCAGTTAAACTGCGCCGTTGTTTTTACTAAAAATGATCATGATTGTCTTGAAAATTAACTGGAGATCGTACCTCAAACTCCAATTACGCTGATATTTCAAATCTAGTTTGATAACATCCTCAAAGTTACGTACATGAGACCGACCGTTAACCTGCCATTCCCCAGTCATTCCTGGTTTCACGTCTAGCCTTTGCCATTCAGGAATTTGATAGACTTCTACCTCTTCAGGAGTTGGAGGACGAGTTCCCACCAAGCTCATATCTCCTTTAAGCACATTCCAAAATTGGGGAAACTCATCTAAGCTGGTACGCCGCAAAAATTTTCCAATTGGGGTAACGCGGGGGTCATTGTCATTCTTAAAAAAAGCACCGCTAGCTTGATTTTCTACCTGTTTTTTCAATACCTCAGCGTTGGCATACATCGAACGAAACTTCCAGATCTCGAACTTGCGACCCATCCAGCCACAGCGAGTTTGATGAAACAGAATTGATCCTTCGCTGCTAGATTTAATTGCGATCGCCAGAGGAATAAAAATAATTCCCGTAATTATTAAGCCGACAATTGCGCCGACAATATCTATCAGGCGCTTCACTACCGATCTGACCGAAGGATGAGTCTCTGGAGACTCTTTTGGTGACCATTCAGCCGAAGATTGAATACTCAAAACATCGGTTAGTCCTGTCATGGATAAGGTTGCCATTACAGGAGGCTGAACCGATTCTAATATTAGCTCAGTGTCGTGAGCCTGTGCCGATTTGAGATTGGCAATCAATGCCCCAATGCCGCTGCTGTCAATAAACCTAGTTTTACTAAAATCGAGGAGTATCTGATGATGAGGGCTATTTTCCGTCAGTAGTTGCCCTACTGTTTGCTTAAACACTAGGGCTTCTAACACCGTCAGGCGCTCGGGTATTTCTACAACTGGGCAATCCTTAATAGAAGATAAAGGAAACAAGATCTCTGGTGTCTCGTCAATCATTAATTCTCAATTTTAGTTATCAGCATGATCTAAAAACATTAATGACGATAAGTATTAGTTTGAATGAATTAATTGATGCAAACTAATAAATTCGCCTACTTTGAACCATGAAACTAAACATGTAATCTAAGTAGCAGTTTTAGGGGACTATATAGTCAACCTACCCAGATCTTTACTTGTAGTAAGTATGCATTTAGTTTCGTTAATTAAATTTAGCACTAATTGTCAATTGATAAATTAGGAACCAAAGCTATTTTGATCAATTTAGTTAGCTGATATTTAAGTTTATCTTAAAGGCGGTTTTCTCTCCTCCCAATTGGTTCTCTGCCTTCTTTTGTTCTGGCTTTGTCTCTGGATGCGCTACGACGTAGTGCTTGAAGACGTTCTTCGTACTTTTTCCTTTTGCGACGACTAGGAGTCATTTCGATTAAGGTTTTTAAAGCGCTACCAAGACTTTTATAGGCGTTGGGCAAAGAATAGCCAAAGCGCGTTGCCAGAGCGATCGCTTTTTCATCGGCTTCAATCGCTTCAGTAATGGTTTTTTCGCTGCTATTTTTTTGCCAGAGACGATAGCCAGAAATGCCACATAAGGATAAAGCCAGCAACAACAACAATCCGTCTTGTACCCATAGCTCACCCACAGCTCCACCTAAGCCAATTGCCAGAGCAGCCATTTCCCAGCCTTCTTTGGGAATAGTATCGTTTTGAACCCGAGCGACCTCATGCCAAAATAATAAGTTACGCTGATCGATGGCTAAACTATCCCATTTAGCTAGGTCAATTTGAATTTCAATTTCGTCCTTGCCAATTTCTTCACTACGTACTAAGGGAGGATTAACTTCGGTTGAACCTTCGACAATTACCCAACTCTGAAGTTCAGGGGGTAGCAAGGTTTTCAAACGACGCAGTTCATTAATTTCTGCTCTAGCGGAGGAGGTTGCATAACTCATACGTCTAATAAACTAATATTCTAATTATCAGTAATTTCTAAGTGTACTCACTTTTTTATGATATCTAAATTTATTTGCTGATTAAATTGCTTGGGTTCTGGAGTATTCCCAGATAAACTTAAGACTTAACAAATATTATAGATTTGGGATCAATATACTATGTTTAGGCAGACCAAAAAATATTTGAGCCTGATTCTGTTTCTGAGTTTTGGTCTTATATTAAGTATTATTTTAGCTATAGGTCATGATGCAGTTCAGGCTGGCACTACAGAAGTTCTGGCACAAGCAAACGCTAATCAAGGAGTCTCTCAGGTAAATCTGTTTCAGGCAATTGTCTTGGGCTTTGTTCAGGGAGCAACTGAATTTATCCCCATTAGCAGTACGGCACATCTTAAAGCCATCCCTGTATTTTTTGGCTGGGGCGATCCTGGAGTTTCTTTTATTGCTGTAATTCAGCTTGGTAGCGTGGCGGCGGTTCTATCTTATTTTTGGTCAGATTTAACGCAGATTACCCAAGGCATGATCAAAGCAGTTCGTACTTCCGACTATGATTCTCAAGATTTTTGGTTAGCGGTGGGGATTGGTGTTGGCACAATTCCCATTATTATTCTGGGTGTGCTATTAAAAGTTTTTGAACCAGCATTTTACGAGAGTACCCTCAGAAGTATGCCTTCAATTGCCATTGTTTCCATTGTCATGGCTCTATTATTGGCATTAGCGGAAAGCGTTGGTAACCAAAAGCGTAATTTTAAAGATTTAACGGTCAAAGATGGTATCTTAGTTGGTCTGGCTCAAGCCCTAGCAATTATACCTGGTGTATCTCGCTCAGGTTCTACCATGACGGCGGGTTTATTTAATAATTTAGATCGCTCAACCGCAGCACGATTTTCCTTTCTCTTAGGAATTCCTGCTATCTTGATCTCTGGTTTAGTTGAGTTAAAAGAATTAATTTTCCCCACGGCAGGAACTAGTTTTGAATTGATCCCTTTGATTGGGGCATTGATCTCGTCGGCGGTGTTTTCCTATTTAGCGATCGCCTGGTTATTAGAATTTCTCAAAAGAAGAAGTACCTGGGTCTTTGTTTGGTATAGATTAGGATTTGGGGTATTTATCTTAATTGCTTTAACTTTGGGATGGATCAAAGGATAAAGAGATCAGAAATAAATTTAAAGCCTTACTTAAAATAGTTGGCTGCTAATTTATCTGGATTGGCTATAGCAAAAATCGTGCTGATTTTGTATTTGATAAAATGAAAACTAAAAATACTTTGAGATTGTCCCTCAATAGTATTTAATATTCCTATTTGGTTATTAACTAAAATAACTTGAGAATAAAAATCTGGTATTAATTTACTGCGTTTAATTGCTAATAAGAACCGAGCTATTTTGACATGACCGCAGAGTGGTTTTTCTGCCGCTGTAACTTTACCTCCTCCATCCGAGTAAAAAGTTGCATCTTTAGTCATAAGAGTGAGTAGTTTGTTTAAGTCTCCTTGATTCCAGGCTATGAGAAACTGCTCAACCAATAAGTTTTGTTCTTGACGAGATAGATTAAACTTAGATTGATTAACCAAAATATTTTTGCGAGCGCGATGAAAGATTTGGCGGCAATTGGGAATACTTTTATCAATAATAGAAGCTATTTGACTATATTCATAATCAAAAATTTCTCGTAAGATAAAGACCGCTCTTTCCGTTGGTGATAGACATTCTAGTAAAACTAAAAAAGCATAAGAAAGTGATTCTGAGATTTCTAATTTATCGTGTTGGTTGACTAAAGGCTCTGGCAACCAGATCCCAATATATTTTTCTCTTTCTCGACGAAGGTAACGTAAACGATCAATACATAAGCGAGTAATAAGACTGCACAAAAAAGCTTTAGGAGACTTGACGATAGTAGAAGTAACCTGCCAACGTATCCAAGCTTCTTGTACCATATCTTCTGCTTCTGTAACGCTACCTAACATCCGATAGGAAAGGGAAAATAATAGCGATCTGTGTTGTTGAAATATTGCTAGTTTTTCTAGTTGCTCCATACTCTACCAATTAGTAGCCAAATTATTTAGTTTTACTCGAGCAGCTTCAATTTCTGAGTCGCGAATCTCGTTGCTCATAAATTGATTAGGTACAGACACAATATTTATATCTTCAATACCAATAAAATTCAAAAGCGCTCGCAAATAAGTCTCGCAAAAATTCATTGCGCCTAGAGATGTACCTGGAGTAAAATTTCCTGCACTGGGAGTAATAATTAAGGCTTTTTTTCCCGTTAGTAACCCTTGAAAAGAATGTGTTTCTGGCTCAAAAGTGAAAGTGCGATTGATGCGGACAATATTATCTATATAGACTTTAAAAGTAGCGGGGACACTAAAGTTATACATGGGAATACCCAACAGCAAATAATCTGCCTGAAACAATTCTTCAATTAGATTTTCTGATTCATCCAAAGTGGCAATCATTTCTGGGGTACGTTGTTCTGGATCAAGATAGTTAGCTTTTGTCCAAAGTTCGGTAATATGAGCGGGGGGTTTATTTCCGACATCTCTCTGTTTATGCTCGATGATGGGATAATGATTTTTCCAAGTTTCGATAAATTCTTGACTAAGAAGACGAGAAATAGAGCCTTGTTGACGCGCACTTGATTGTATTTCCAGTAGTTTCATGAATTAGTAGCTATTGCAAAATTTACATCTACTAACTAAGACGAATAAAGACTTCAATTTGTGACAAATGCAAATCGCAACTTTCAGCAAAAGTCTATTCTTGATATGATCTATGTATTATGAGTTTAACTAGCGTTCAACCAGCCAAAATCAGCCGCGTTTTACCAGATTCTATTGCCGCCGAGATTGGCTTTGAAGCTGGTGATGCTATTGTTTCCATTAATCAGACTCAACCTCGGGACTTGATTGACTATCGTTTTTTATGTAGTGATGAGTATCTAGAATTAGAAGTCGTAGATGCCTCGGGAGAACTGCATCAAATTGAGATTGAGAAGGATTATGATGAGGATCTGGGACTGGAATTTGACACCGCTTTATTTGATGGTCTAATTCAGTGTAATAATCACTGTCCTTTTTGCTTTATCGATCAACAGCCCCCTGGTAAACGAGCCAGTCTTTATTATAAAGACGATGATTATCGCCTCAGCTTTCTTTACGGTAGCTATCTCACCCTAACTAACCTCACGGAAAAAGAATGGCGGCGGATTGAGCAAATGCGCCTTTCTCCCCTCTTCGTCTCAGTCCATGCTACTGAACCAGAGGTAAGAACTAGACTACTCAAAAACAATCGTGCAGGGCTAATTATGTCTCAGTTGCCATGGTTTCAGTCACGACGCTTACAAATACATGCCCAGGTTGTAGTCTGTCCTGGAATTAATGATGGTGTGCATTTAGAGAGAACTTTGCTAGATTTAGCCTCATTTCATCAGGGAGATATTCCTGCTGTGATTTCCGCTGCGGTGGTTCCCGTGGGCTTGACTCGCTTTCGTCCCCCAGAAGATGAGTTAGTGCCTGTGAGTCGGGCAAAAGCCATAGAAGTAATTGAACAAGTACAGCAATTACAGTCCAAGTTTAAACATCAGTTTGATAGTACCTTTGCTTGGTTAGCCGACGAGTGGTTTTTGATTGCAGGACAAGATGTTCCACCTGAATCACATTACGAAGATTATCCCCAGATTGGTAATGGAGTTGGTTCAATTCGACTATTCCTGAAGCAGTTTCAGGCTACTGCCCAGGAAATGTTACCCCAAAGTATAGAACCAAAACGTAGCTTAACTTGGGTGGTGGGCAATGCGGTAGAGCATGCTTTTCAACCATTAGTGGCACAGTTAAATAAAGTGTCAGGATTAGAGGTTAACTTAGTTGCTTTAAATAGTGAATACTGGGGACAGGAGATTACGGTCACTGGGTTGTTAACAGGACAAGATTTACTAACAGGTTTAGCACAAAAAGATCTCAAAGACGGTATTTTGTTACCATCTCTGATGCTTAAATACGACGATACTAAATTCCTTGATGATATGACTGTAGAAGATGTTAGCAATAAGTTAGAAGTTCCTATCTACCCTGTGGGTGAAGTAGCTGAGCTAATTAAACAATGTTTAAAATCCGTGGCATAAACTGATTTTGTAGTTAGTCGTTAGCTTTTACACATCAAATCCCTGAATTACAAAGCAAACATTTAAAAAAATTAAGATTGCTTTTAACTATCTGAAAGTTTGTTCAAGATTTGAACCAACTGCTCTTGCTGTCTTGCCGACTGTTTCTGAATCTCAATCAACTGTTGCTGTTGGTTGGTAAGTTGGTTTTGTCGATTGTCAAGTTGCTGCATTACGTTGTAAACTCGGCTTTGATTTTGCGTCAAATCCTGCATTAATTGATACATAGTATCGCGGTCGCGCTTCATTTCCGCAATATCTGATGTTAATGCCTCTATCGCTTTGGCATTTGATTCTATTAATCTTTCTAAATCTGTCATAATTATTGTACCCAAATCAACTTATATCATTTCAATTTTTAACCAAGACACATAATTTATTGGTTTTAGCTCTTAGCTTTTAGCTTTTAGCTTTTAGCTTTTAGCTTTTAGCTTTTAGCTTTTAGCTTTTAGCTATGAGTTATCTGTTTCAATCAAAAAGTAAACTGATATTATTCACCAATATTTGGTTTAGCATTGATTGCTATGAGGCGTTGATTACTTAACCAATATAACCGTTAAACATTGCAAACTAATCTAATGTACGCAAGCGTGTGAATTAGCTTCGTTGAAAGGTTAATAGTTCGTAGCTACAGCCAGCGAAGCTGGCAAGCGCCGCTAGGACGGCGCTTACGCGCCATCGTCAGCTTCGCTGACTCTGAGGCGGTAGCCTCTGTGCTTGAGCCGTAGGCTCTGTGCTTTTAGCTCTTAGCTTCTTGCTCCCGCGACAAGCGGATTTAAAATCCGCGTCGGGGGTGCGCTTTTTTAGATTCAAGTAGTTATTTAAAAGTTAACTATTATAGATCTAGAGCTACGCAATCCCTTCGTTTCTGACTTATATACTTGCTCATTCTAATTCACCTTAGACATAATGTACGCCTGATGTAAAATTAGCTTTGTTGTTTGTTGTTAGTCCATAAAAAACGATCCGCTCTAGAGTACCATTAGACATCAATTACACGTAGCTATTGACTGTTTACTGATAACTGTTTAGCCATTTGCGGTCTACCCCAAATCACAGTCTCCTCTTTATAAATCACCATTCCTGGCTTTGCTCCTTTTGGTTTAAAAACATGTTTGGGTTCGGTATATATTACGGGAACTTGTTCACTTTCACGGGCTTGACTATAGTATGCTGTCAAATCTGCCGTAAACTGAAGATCCTCTTCTGTTGGTACCGCACCAGGCTCTAAACGCAATAAGACATGACTTCCTGGGATTTCTTGGGTATGAAACCAAAGGTCGTACTCTACCGCAGTGCGAAAACTGAGAATATCATTTTGACGATTGTTGCGACCAATCCAAATTTCGCATCCTGATGGTGCGGTGTAGCGATAGGGCTGCGAGTCTTGATCGATTTTGCGATCAGCTTTGCTGGTACGCGCAGCG